>NZ_RZTO01000021.1:0-18985 GCF_003997225.1 Mesorhizobium sp. M2C.T.Ca.TU.002.02.1.1 | reverse complement strand
GAGCGTGGTCGATCCGGATCGGTCCCTGATGCGTGCCGGCGGCCAGCCTCAGCGTATCGCCGGAATGCGACGCGGCGATCGCCTGGCGAAGACCGTCGCCCCCCGCAGGGACGGCGAGCGTTTCCGCCCGCCCCGCCCCCGGGAGGAGGAAGGCGCAGGCGGCGACGAAGGCCGCCGCAACTGCGCTCCTGTTATGCCGGTGCCAGATCATGCCGGCTGCGGCTCCACGATCATGCGCCCGGCCATTTCCATGTGCAGGGCATGGCAGAACCACTGGCAATAGTACCAGTGGACGCCGGGGCGGTCCGCGGTGAAGGTCACGGACGCGGTCTGCTGCGGCCCGATCTCCATCGCGACGCCGTGGCGCACCATGGTGAAGCCGTGGGTCAGGTCCTCGACGTCGTCCATGTTGGTCACGGTGATGGTGACCTCGTCGCCCTGCTTCACCGTGAACTTGTCGAGGCTGTAGGCCGGCGCGACCGAGTGCATGTAGACGCGCACCTTGTTGCCGTCGCGGATGACGTTCGCGGCTTCCTCGAGCTTGACGCCGTCCTTGGCCGCCTGCTGGCGCGCTTCCTCCCACATCGGGTCGTCCCGCTTCCACACGATCACCGGCCTGACCTTCGAGCGATGGACCAGGCAGATGTCGTGCGGTTCCGCGAAGCTCGGCCCGTCGTGGACCAGGCGCATCTCGTCGCCCGAGATATCGATCAGCTGGTCGTTCTCAGGATGCAGCGGCCCCACCGGCAGGAAGCGGTCCTTGGAGAACTTGTTGAGCGACATCAGCCATTTGCCGTCCGCCTCATTGGTCTCGCCCATGGAGGTGTGGTTGTGGCCCGGCTGATAGTGGACGTCGAGCTTCTGGATGATCGGGTCGACCTTGGCGCCGCCGTAGGCCTGGATCGCCTTGTCGAGGTTCCACTTGACGACCTGGCTGTCGAGGAACAGCGTGGTGTAGGCGTTGCCCTTCCCGTCGAAAGCGGTGTGGAGCGGCCCGAGACCCAGCTCGGGCTCGGCGACGACGACGTCGCGTGGCTTGATCTTGTCGTCGAACAGGTCGTCGAAGCGGCGCACGTCGATAAGCGTGACGGTCGGCGAGAGCTTGCCGGCGATCGCGAGATGAATGCCGTCGGGCGCCGTGTTGCAGCCGTGCGGATTGTTGCCGGCCGGCACATAGCGCGTGTAGCGCGAGCCGTGCCGGCCGTCGACCACCGGCACGCCGTTGATCTCCTTGTAGTCGCCCTTCTTGACCGCGTCCTCGATGCGCTTGAGGTTGAAGATCACCACCCAGTCGCGATCCGCGGAGGTCATGTCGGCGAGCGTCACGCCACGCTCCGAATTGTAGCAGGTCGAGAACGCGTACTTGCCCTGGTAGTCGGCGTCGGTGTTGTCGAGATTGCCGTCGACCAGCACCTGCCAGGCGATCTTCATGGTGTCGCCATCGATCGCCGTGAAGACCGACCAGTACTGCTTGGGATCGTCGAGGACCTTGCCGTCGTTCGGGATCGGGATGATGTGCTCGCTGTTGGCGAACACATAACCGGTCCGCGGATATTTCTGCAGGCGCAGCCCATGAATGTCCGATGCGTTCGGAATCTCGATGATCTTGTCGCACTTCATCACATCGCAACGGATACGCGCGACGCGGCAATTGGCCTTGTCGTTGACGAACAGATAGCGCCCGTCATAGGTGCCGTCCGTGAAGGACATATGCGGATGATGCAGGTCGCCATTGGGGTAGACGCCGCCGCGCTTGGCAAGGAACTCCTGCGTGGTCGGCATCAGACCTTCCGTCAGGATCTTCCGGCTCTCGTTGGTGAGCCCCCAGCCTGTGGCGCTGCAGCGGTTGAACACCGGGATACGCATCAGCTCGCGCATCGAAGGCAAGCCGATGACACGCACCTCGCCGCACTGGCCGCTCGAGCTGAAGCCGTAATATTCGTCGAGATCGCCCGGCCGGATCTCGCTGGTCGCCTCCTTGGCATGGGCGGGCCTGGTGAACCCGGCAACGCCAACGGCTCCGCCGCCGGCCGCGCTGGCGAGGCCTGCCAGTATGGCGGCCTTGCCGCTTCCGGTCAGAAGCTTGCGGCGGCTTACTCCAGTCTCAATTTCCACCGACCTGTCATCGTCCTTCATTGGTCGTCTCCTTCTGTTGATGCGGCCTGGCTGGCCGCAAGCTTCCGTTCCACGGATTGTTCGCGACCGTTGACGGTCACCAGGACCCTCGGCTTGCGCTTGGGTTCCGGCACCATCGACGGCGATTGCAGGGCCAGGAACTTCTCGCGCTTGATGCGCTTCTGGATCACCACCGGACAGCGCTGGTCGTCGTGATAGAGCACCTGGCAGTTGAGGCACTGGATGCATTCGTTGGGATTGATCGTCCCTTCCGGATGGATCGCCTGGACGGGACAATCATTGGCGCAGCGCTGGCACGGCGAGCCGCATTCCTTGTAGCGCTTCAGCCAGTCGAACATGCGCATGCGGGCCGGGATGGCCAGCGCGCCGCCAAGCGGGCAGAGGTAGCGGCAGTAGAAGCGTTCGATGAAGAGGCCGGGCGCAAGGCAGCCGACGGCGAACAGCACGAACCACCATTCGCGCGTGAAATGCAGGATGATCGCAGTCTTGAACGGCTCCACCTCGGCCGCTTCCTCGGCGAGGCCGAGCGAGCCGAAGGACAGGCCGAAAAGCGCCAGGAAGATGATGTATTTGAACGGCCACAGGCGCTGATTGAGCCAGAACGGCACGCGGACCTGCGGAATGTGGGCCCAGCGTGCAATCCGGTTCGTCCACTCCTGCAGCGCGCCGAACGGGCAGAGCCAGCCGCAATAGGCGCCGCGCCCCCAAAACAGCAGCGCCGCCGCCACCGCCGACCACAGGATGAAGATAAGCGGATCGCGCAGGAAATAATCCCAGCGAAAATCGCCGCGTAGCGAGTTAAAGAATGTGAGGATGTTCACGACCGACAGCTGCGCGTGCTCGTACCAGCCGAGCCACAGAAGCGTGAAGGCGAGGTAGCTGAGCCGGATGCGCTCATAGGCGCGCGGCCATTTCACGAGAAAATCCTGGAAGAAGAAGATGCCGGTGAGCACGCCGATCGCGACAAGCATGATGGCAATGTCGACCTTCCGCGCCTGCCACATCCGCTGCCAGAGCGGTGGCTCGTTATCCGCCGCTGCCACCGGTTGCGTGGCCGCCGACACCGGCGTAGCCGCCGCCGCCGGCGAAACAGGCGCGGTCAGGAACTTGTCGGGGGTCGAGTAGTCGAGCCCCGTCGTGACGAATGCCTTGTCGAGCGCACCGGTCGCCCGCTGCACGAGGAGTTGGAACCGCCATGGCGCGCCGGGATCGAGGTTCAAGCCGTCGGGCGTGACGAAGACGCCGATCTCGGGAAAGTCCGGCGCGCCTTCGGCGGCCACCGCGCCGAGCCGCCGATAGTTGCGATCGCGGAAGCGTATGCTGCCCTCGTTCTGGATCAGCTCGATGCGATCGAAGATGCCGCCGCGCACGTAGCCCGAGCCGCGAAAGGAATATGGTCCGTCGCCGGCGACGAGGATCGCCTGCTGGCCGGGCTTCAGGTCCTGGCGCAGGCGATCGTATTCGGCATCGCCGAGCAGCGATCGGCCGACCGTCGGCACGCTTGCCAGCGCGACATAGACATCGACGAAGGAGGCGTTCGGGTCCCCCTGCTGCGGGCGGGCGATCGCCGCCGCATTGCCCGTCCGCTGGAACAGGTCGTCGAGCTCCTTGTTGGTGATCGCAAGCCTGCGGACCGATCCGTCGCCGAGCAAGTCTTGCCAGGTTTCGACGGCGCTTCTGGTCTGATCGATCGCGCGGTGGGCCGGCTGGGAAGCGACATTCACGGCACCCGCGCTCAGGCCGCGCGACCGCGCGATCTTGACCGCCGACTGCGTCATGCTGTCGGCGATGACCATCATGGTGACCGTCGCGCCGCTGACGATGTCGACCGGCATGCGGTTCTCCTCGCTCGGATCGAGAACGCGCCTTCCGACGAAGCCGTCGATATAATGCTCGATCTTGGCTTGGGGGATGCCGACCAGAACGATCGGCTCGTGATGCTCGACAAGCTTCGCGCCGGTGATCTTGCCGTCGAGATCGATGCCGACAACGATGTTGATCGGTTTGCCGGAATAGCCGGTCGAATCGACCACGTCGTTCGTGAGGAAGGCGTAGCCGACGGGCTGACCGCCCTTGAGCAGCTTCGCCGCGGGCGGATTGCCCTCGACCTCGCCGAAGCTATCGGCGGCCGGATCTATGTCGGCTGCCTTTATCCCGCTCAGGAATTCGCCGAGCCGCCCGGACGCATTGGCCTCGGCCTGTGGGCATAAGAGGACAAACAGGAGGAGGAAAGTAGCCAGGAAACCCAGGCTCGCCGATCTCCATCCCAATCCGAAATCTGGTTTCATTTTCCACGGCCGGCTGTCTGCAGCAAAAGCCCGATCGCTTGTTGATCGGACGCGCGCCATCAATAGACGATCGCGCCAGCGGCTCTTTGATTTAAGACAAACTCAAGCGGCACCAGCCGGTGTCACATTGGCATTCATTGATCGAGGAGGCGCTCCCATGAAGCGGCTGAGTGAAGAACCCAATGTGCAATTGCGCGATGTTCCGCAGCTTCTTGGCCTGGCGACGGCCATGGAGGAAACCACGGCGCAGCGATACCAAAGGCTCGCCGCCCGTATGGAAAGGCTGAACGAGCGAGGGGTTGCCGGAACGTTCAGCGCGCTTGTCGAGGAGCAGCGCGACCATGTCGAGGAAATCGCGCGCCGCTCCATTGAGTCGACGGGCGCGCCACCGCCGGCGCTGGCCGATCCGCGCGGACTGCCTTCCGAAATCGCCCGATCGTGGGACGAAGCGGAGGCCAGCGCGCTGCTCACCCCTTACCGGGCCCTCGGCGTTGCGGTGGACAATGAAATGCTGGCTTTCGCCTTCTATTCCTATGCCGCGGCGCAAAGCAACGATGCGAGCGTCCGGGCGACGGCGGAGTGGCTTGCCGCAAAGGCGCTCGATCACGCGGCGTTGCTGCGCGAGGAGCGGCGTCGCGCCTATCGGCGCGAAGGCGCCGGGCGCGCCCACGATGAAAGGCCAACGCTGGATGCCTCGTCACTGCCGGAGTTCGTGCGACAGAGCCGGCGCCTGGAGTCGCGTGCCGCGGTCTTCCACCGGCGGATTGCTTCACGGCTTGCCGTCTTGGGTGAAGCTGCGGCGTCGAGGACGATCGCCGAGGTTGCCGAGCGGGAGAGCGCGGGCGGACCTGAAGCCACCGACGGAGCCGTCGAGGCAGGGAGTGCGGAGCTTGCGCAAGCCGCCAAGCCCTTGCCGCTTCTGCGCGCCGCGCTCGCCGAGGCCGAACGGCTGCACCAGGCCTATCTCGATCTCGCCGACCGCACGCGCGACGAGCAAGTGTTGGCCGCCGCCCAACAGGCGGCGGATCGAGCCATGCAAAGCCTCGCGGCCATAGCGGCGCGATTGCAGGCGTTTGGCTGATGCAGCGAGCCTCGGCGCGGGGTGCGGGTGGGCGCTATTGGCCGATCTGTTTGAACAGCTCCTCGAAAGCCTTCTTGGCCTTGCCGGGCTGGTTGACCGACTCGGCCGCCTTCAGATTGCTGCTCGGGTCGCCGACGACGACAAGCGCGACCATGCCCATGCCGTAATGGGGATTGCACTTGATGCCGTAAACGCCGGGCTTGGTGAATGTGACCGAGACATCCTTGTTCATCTCGCCCTTGAACGGCTGGGCGCCGTCCGGCAGCATACCGGGAATGGATTCGACATCGTGGCCCTTGTCCTTGGCGACGAAATGAACGGTGTCGCCCGGCGCTACCTTGAGAAAGGACGGATCGAGCTGAAACATGCCGTGCTTGCCCATGTTCAGCATATTGACTTCAACCTCGGCTGCATGAGCACCGGCCGCAATCAGAGTGGCTGCCGCAACCGACAGCGCAAGTTTAATCGAGCGCATTTTCTTCCGTGTCCTTGTTTTCCTGGGATGCGATCGCTGAAGATCGATCCATATCGTCATTAGACGAAGCCCGCCGCCGGACGTTGCGCTAGATCAAATTCGCAGCCGGTTGCCGCTGAAATGCGCGGACTTTGTCCGACACTCCGTCCACTGCAGCCGAGCGTCGCCGGTCCACGCTTTCGAAGCATCGGGGAGAGCACCTGCACATGTGGTCCCCTCATCCCCGGTCCGCAGGGTCGACATGACCAAGGCTGACATATTCAATCAGCGCCCGAAGCCATCAGCCGTCTTGGGTCAAATCGGACGATGCCAATGGGTTCATGCGTTCGAGCGTCCGGTCTTTCAGAACGAACTGATGCCAGAGCGCGATCAGCGCGTGCAGGCCGGCCAGCCAAAGGATCAGTGTTCCGCCAGTCTCGTGCAAATCGGCAATCTCTCCTGGCGCGCCCTGCACTGACCCCGTCAGGTTCGGCAGATCGATACCAAGAAAGGAGACCGGCACGCCCAGCCGTGAGGCGGCATACCAGCCGCTCAACGGCAGCGCGATGAGGAAGGCGTAAAGAACGGTATGTCCGGCGCGCGCCGCGAGATCGAGCCATCGGCTTTGTGGATCTTCGATTCGAGGCGCGGCGCCAAGCCATCGGGCAAGCAGACGGGGAACAACCAGCAGCAACACAACGAGCCCCACTGTAAAATGAACGTAGGAGGGATCGGTCCGCGCGGAACGACCGCCCACAGCCGTGAACCACGCGACGACCACAAGCACCGCGGTCAGCCAATGAATTGCGATCGTGATCTGCGAATAGCGATGCATCAGGGTTGCCTTCACGTCCTTTCGCGCTCTCACAATCGCTCAAGCGCCGGTATGTTTCAGATATCGCCGCTGTCGCGGCCTCGAAACAATATAGAAAATAGAAAATAGAGGCGGCCCGGGCAGGCGGAGCATATGGGTTCAGTCTTGCCTGTCGCCGATGCACCCTTCAACGAGCCATGAGGATCGGCAGTCCCGGTTCCTCGATCAGGGATTTGGTCACGCCGCCGAAAATCCGCTCGCGCAGCCGGGAATGACCGTAAGCACCCATGATCATGAGCTGGGCGCCGGTGTCGATCGCATGCTGGCGAAGAACCCCGGCGATCGAGTGATTTGAGCTCGGCAGGCGGTCTACCGTTACCTTTACCTCATGGCGGGAGAGATAGGCCGCCACGTCCCCTCCGGGTTCCGCGCCGTGATGTCGTTCGTCCTCGATCGGGTCGACCATGACGACCCGCACCTCATCGGCCGCTGAGAGGATGTCGAGCGACTCCCGCACGGCGCGCGACGCTTCCAGGCTGGCGTCCCACGCGACAAGGACGCGTTTTGGCTTCAACGTCACGGGCGCTGCCTCGGGGACCAGCAGGATCGGCCTCCCGGACGAGAACAGTCCGCCTGCAATGACCTTCTGCTTGAGCAAGTGGGTTGCGAGCATTTCTGGCCCGACAACGGTCAGGTCGGCGTAACGGGCACGCCGACCGATGACTTCATCGGCCCAGGACTGCTCCGGATAGTCGCTGCTGAGGTCAGCCGATACACGGCTTTCCGACAGCATTTTGGATACCGCCGAGCTGCGCCGCTCCAAGTCTTCCATTTCGGCTTCACGTTCGGCGAGCCAGGCCGGCGAGACGACGGCGGCGTATTCTCCGCCCGAAGGAGGCGCGGCCATGACCACGACAAGCACGGACAGATGCGCATCGATTTCCTCGCACAGACCGGCGGCGAGCCTGAGATCACCGTCTCCGTGATCGGGCCCTGTAACCGTGAGCAATGTCTTGAATGGCATGGCGGCCGCTCCTTGTTCGAGAAGGTTCACACAGAATGCAGCCGTAGCGAGCCGGTTGGAATCCTTCCTTGCGCTGAATCAAATCGCTCCCTTCGCAAGATTGATCCCGGTCAACGTACGCGCGCGCCGCACGCTCTAACGTGACATTGAAGCCTGGAGGCGGATCAATGCGGTTCTGGACGATGACGGGTCTTTTGGCGCTGACGCTGAGCGCCGCGGCGGCACAGGAGATGAGCAATGGACAGCAGGAATATCTGAATTCCTGCGCGGTCTGTCACGGCGTGGACGGCAGGGGCGACGGACCGATGGCCGACGTATTGCGCAAGCGCCCTGCGAATTTGACCACGCTCACGAGGCGCAATGGCGGGGAGTTTCCGTACTGGCGGGTCTACGCGACGATCGACGGCCGCGGCCTTGTTCCCGAGCATGGCGAGCGTGACATGCCGGTCTGGGGCAATCAGTTCCTGCCCGATGACGTGAAAAAATACGGTCCCTATGGCGGGGAAGCCGTAACCACGGAACGCATTCAAAACCTCGCCGGTTATGTCCAGACGCTCCAGCGCTAAAGCATGTCTCCCGAAAGTGGGAACCGGTTTTAGGGAGGCTCATCGGGCTTCGCCCGGCAAGAGCGAGGAATGAGGCAATCACAGTCAAGGACGCACTTATGATCACCGAGAACCAGGATATCGTGGTCGACATGCTGAAAGACGCTGCCACCTATGGTGAGGCTGGTCCCGTCGAGACGATCGAAACCCACATTTCCCGGATATTCCTCGTCGGCCGGCGCGCATTCAAGATGAAGCGGGCGGTCAAGCTGCCCTATGTCGATTTTTCGACGCCGCAGTTGCGGGTCGCCGCATGCGAAAAGGAAGTGGAATTGAACTCCAGAACGGCGCCCGGCCTCTATCTCGATGTCCACCGTATCACGCGCGCAGGAGGCAGGCTTGCCTTTGATGGGTCGGGCGAACTGGTCGACGCCGTCATCGAGATGGTTCGCTTCGACCAGTCGAAGCTTCTCGATCGCATGGCCGCCGCGGGGACGCTGACACCCGCGCTGATGACAGGCGTGGCGCGCATGGTCGCGCAATATCACCGCAACGCCGAGGTGATCCATGCCGGTCGCGGGTCGGCGAACATCGGCGGCGTGCTTGAAATCAATGCGGCTGGATTTGCGACGAGCCACGTGTTCGACGCAGGGGAGATCGAAGCGCTCGATGCGGCGTTTCGCAATGCCCTCGCCCGCCATGCCGGCCTTCTTGACCGGCGCGAGGCGGCAGGCAAGGTCCGCCGCTGCCATGGCGACCTGCATCTGCGCAACATCTGCGTCTTCGACGGCGAGCCTCGCCTGTTCGACTGCATCGAGTTCAACGACCGGATCGCCACGGTCGACGTCCTCTACGACCTCGCATTCCTGCTGATGGATTTGTGGCATCGCGGCTTCCCGCAATTCGCCAATCTGGTGATGAATCGCTATCTCGACGACGCCGATGACGAGGACGGCTTCATTCTCCTGCCCTTTTTGATGGCGGTGCGGGCAGCGGTGCGCGCTCACGTGACCGCGACGCAGGTCGAGGAGGGCAGCCAGGACTCCACAAAACTGATAGCTGAGGCGAGATCCTATTTCGAGCTTGCGCTGACCCTGCTTGCCGAAACGCCGCCCCGGCTTGTCGCGATCGGCGGTTTGAGCGGCTCGGGCAAGACGACGGTCGCCGAAGCGCTCGCCGCTCAAATCGGTGCGCCACCCGGCGCCCGGATCGTTGAAAGCGACCGCATCCGCAAGGCCATGCATGGCGTGCCTGCCGAGACCAGGCTGCCGGACAAGGCTTACCGGCCCGGCGTATCGGAACGCGTTTACCGCCAGATCGCCTGGCGCGCGGAATTGATCCTTGCCGAAGGCGGTTCCGTCGTCGCCGACGCTGTCTTCGACAAGCCGGAGGACCGCGACAGGATCGAACGCGCCGCGAGCAAGACAGATACCCCATTCGCGGGATTTTGGCTGGCGGCCGATCCTTCGGTGCTTTGCCGTCGGGTCAGCGAGCGCAAGGGCGGTCCCTCGGATGCCACCATCGACATTCTGTCGCGGCAATTGCAGCGCGATCCCGGTCCATTGACCTGGCGCGAGATCGATGCCGACCGCAGGGTAACCGAAATCACTGCCGAGATGGCAGCCTTGGTCGAGGGCACTGCTTCATCCGCAATCAGCCTGAGGAAGACGGGAACATAGAGCCGACCGGCGCTTCAGCTGACCTCCAGGGTGGCCATGGACAGGCCCGGCTCGCTGGGATGATGCGCCAGCGAGAAGCCGAACTCCCGGCACATCGTGAGCATCTTGCGATTTTCGTTGAGGATCATGCCCTCGATGCGGCTGATGCGTTCAGCCCTTGCATAGTCGATGACCTGGTTCAGCAGCTCCCATCCCAGGCCATGGCCCTGCAGGTCCGATCGCACCAGCAGCGCATATTCGCCGCTCCTGTGATCCGGATCGCAGGAAAGCCGGCCGATTCCGGCCAACGCTCCCGTGTCCTTTTCAAGCGCGACGAAGGCGATGTCGCGATCGTAGTCGAGTTGCGTGAGCCGCTTCAGCATCTGGTCCGGAAAGTTCTTGCGCAGTGACAGGAACCGCAGTCGGAGGTCGTCGGGGGAAATCCTTGCCAGGAACGCGGGATAAAGCGCTACGTCCACCGGCATGATTGGCCGGATGTGAAAAGTCATGCCGTCCAGCCGAAGATCGCGGCTCCATCCTGACGGATAGGGCCTTATGGCAAGGGCCGGGTTCGGCGCGGGTTCATCCACCCGGCGCGGGTCGATTTCGATGCGGGCATCGAGCGCAATCACGCCCTCGGCATCGGCCAGCAGCGGGTTGATGTCGAGGGAGACCAGGCAGGGAAAGTCGACGATCATTTGCGACAACCCATTCAGCGCGGCGATGATTGCGGCTCGATCGGCAGGCTTGCGGTCGCGATAGCCGGCAAGCAGGCGGCCTATCCTGGTCGAGTCGATCGCGTCTGCGGCCAGCACGTCGTCAAGCGGCGGCAGGGCGATCGCGGTGTCATTCACAACCTCGACCGCTGTTCCGCCCGCCCCGAACAGAATGACCGGGCCGAACATCGGGTCCACGCTCATGCCCAGAATGAGCTCCTGCGCATGCTTGCGCACGACCATGGCTTGCACGGTGTAGCCGTCCGGCCTCGACCCCGCCGCCTGCGCGCGCAAGCGTGTCTCGATCGACCGCGCGGCCTCCGCGGCCTTCTCGGCGGTGGCAATGTCGAGCACCACGCCGCCGACATCCGACTTGTGCGAAACCACCTTCGACAGCAATTTGACGACCACTCTTTCCGAGCTTTCGAGAAGCTCACCGGCTGCCCGCGCCACGTCCGCGACGGAGCCGGCGACAATGGTTCTCGGCACGGCGATGCCGTAGGCGGCGATCGCCGCTTTTGCTTCCGGCTCCGTCAGCATGCGCCGTCCTTCGCTTGCCACGTGCCGGAAGATGGCATGCGCCGACGCCCTGCCATCGGCCTGGTCTTCACCCTGGCTTGAGGGAGTCCGCAGGAGCGCCCGTTGGGCACGCGACCATTCGCTGAGATACGACGCCGCGATCGCCGCATCCTCCGGCGTTTCGAAACTGGCGATACCGGCTTGCGTCAGGATCTGCCGGCCCTCGCGAGCCGTGTGCTCGCCGAGCCAGCACGCAAGGAGCGGTTTTCCTCCGAGCTCGCCCTCGTCGCCAAGCTCGGCCACCTTCCTTGCCGCGTTTGCCGAAGAACCAAGCCCGGTGGGACAGTTCATCACCAGGATGACGTCCGTCCCCGGATCCGCCGCCAAGGCATCGAGCGCCGCCCCGTAGCGCTCCGGCGCCGCGTCCCCGACGATGTCGATCGGGTTCGCATGCGACCAGGTCGGCGGCAGCACATGGTCGAGCTGCACGATCGTCGACGGCGCAAGCTCGGCCAACTCGCCTCCACGATCGACGAGCTTGTCGACGGCAAGAACCCCGGCGCCGCCGCCATTGGTGACGATACCGACCCGCGCCCGCTGGAGTGGAGCGTGGCGCGCGACCGTCTCGGCCGCATCGAGCAGCTCGGCCAGATCGTCCACGCGCAGCACCCCTGCCCTGCGCAAGGCGGCGTCCACCACCCTGTCTGCGCCCGAAAGCGCCCCCGTGTGGGTCGCGGCCGCCCTGGCCGCCTGCTCGTGCCGGCCAGGTTTGATTGCGATGATCGGCTTGAGGCGCGCCGCCGCCCGCGCGGCCGACATGAACTTGCGCGGATTGGGTATGGTTTCGAGATACATCACGATGGCCCGCGTGTGGAAATCGCCCGCCAGCATGTCGAGGCAGTCGCCGATGTCGACGTCCGCCATGTCGCCAAGCGAGATGATCCGGGAAAAGCCGACATCGTTCGCGGCCGCCCAGTCGATCAGCGATGTGGCGATCGCGCCGGACTGCGAGATCAGCGCGATGTTCCCGGGTCGAGCCGCCATGTGGGCAAAACTTGCGTTGAGCTTCGCCGGGGGAACCATCAACCCAACTGTGTTCGGCCCGATAATGCGCATGAGCGAGGGATTGGCGGCATCCAGCATTGCCTGGCGCAGACCGTTCCCATGATTGAGCCCCGCCGTGATGACGACAGCGGCACGTGTTCCCTTCTCAGCCAACTCGCGCACGATACCGGGGACAGTGTCGGGGGGAGTAACGATCACGGCCAGATCGGGAATGCCCGGCAGGTCGGCAACCCTGCCATAGCAGCGGTAGCCGGCCACCTGCGAGTGTTTGGGATTAACCGGCCAGATCTCTCCCTCGAAACCGCCGACGACGATGTTGTCGAATACAACGCGACCGACCGAGCCGGTGCGCTCGGTCGCGCCGACGACAGCGACGGATTTCGGTGAGACCGCGTATTCAAGATTTCGGATCGTCATCCCGGAAGACTCCTTGTCGCCACAATCACCGAAGGCGTGCCCAGCATTCATTGCGCTGGATCAAAGCGTCACCGGTTCCCTTGCGGCTAACTGAAAACGACGTAAGCAAGCTACTCTGCTGGCGGAAGTCGTCCGTCGAAGGAGAATCCGATGAGTTATTATTTCAGCAAAAGCCTCGACATGCCGTTCGCCGCGGCGATCGAACATGTCACCAAAGGGCTTGCCGGCAAGGGCTTCGGCATCCTGACCAGGATCGATGTCCAGCATACGATGAAGGTCAAGCTGGGCGTCGACTTCAAGCCCTACATGATCCTCGGCGCCTGCAATCCGCATTTTGCATGGCGCGCGCTGCAGGCCGAGGACAAGATTGGCGTGATGCTGCCCTGCAACGTGATTGTGACCGAGATCTCGCCAGGCAAAGTCGACATTGCCGCTGTCGATCCGGTTGCGGCGATGGGGGCGGTCGAAAATCCGGCACTTGCCGCAATAGCAAACGATGTCCGGTTGTTGCTGCAGGAATTGATCAGCGAACTTTGACGGCCGACGCCATGGACGAGTCCGCACTGCGGCGCTTGCTGCTGACCATCGCCATAGCGGGTCTGGCACTTGGGCTTGAAGTCTGGCGGAGCGGTCTTGGTTCCCCCTCGCCCGACACAATCTGGACCGCGGCAACCCTGCCCGTCGTCGTCACACTCGCCATCTCCATCTTGCGGGACTTCTGGATCGGCCGGATCGGCGTCGACGCGATCGCGCTGGTTTCGATGTCGGCGGCGCTGCTGCTGGGGCAGGCCCTGGCGGCGGTGGTTGTCGCCATCATGTATGCCGGTGGCACGGTGCTGGAAGACTTTGCGCGCGGCAGGGCGGAACGCAATCTCAAAGCGCTGACCGACAGGGCGCCGCGCGTGGCGCATCGTAAATCCGCACATGGCACCGAGACGGTTCCGATCGAGCAAGTAGCGGTCGACGATGAAATTCTGGTGCGCGCCGGCGAATTGCTGCCGGTCGACGGGATCCTGATCGACGCTTCGGCCGTGCTGGATGAATCGGCCGTCACCGGCGAGCCCCTGCCGGAGCGCCGCGGCACCGGCGACGCATTGCGCAGCGGCACGGTCAACGCCGGCGAGGCCTTTGTCATGCGGGCCTCGGCTGTCGCCGACGACAGCACCTATGCCGCGATCGTGCGCATGGTCGCTGCCGCGCAAACCGCCAAGGCGCCGTTCATACGCATCGCCGATCGCTTCGCGCTGCTGCTCCTTCCGGTCACGCTGCTGCTCGCCGGCATCGCCTGGCGGCTTTCGGGTGACCCGATCCGCGGCCTCGCGGTTCTGGTGGTTGCTACGCCCTGTCCGCTTATCCTCGCGGCGCCCGTCGCATTCATCGGAGGCGTGTCGCGCGCCGCCCACGCCGGCATTCTTATGAAAGGCAGCGCGGCGCTGGAGGCGCTCGCCCAGATTCGCACCGCAATCTTCGACAAGACCGGGACCTTGACCCTCGGCGGCGCCGAACTGATCGAGATCGACGTCGCTCCGGGCCGGCAAGCCGATGAGTTGCTGCGGCTGCTGGCCTCGCTCGAACAGGCTTCGCATCATGTTCTTGCGGATTCGATTGTCCGCATCGCCCGCCATAGAACGCTGGTGCTTTCCCAGCCTCGTAATGTCCGCGAGCATCGTGGAGAAGGTCTCAACGGTCTGGTCGATTGCATGTCGGTCGCGGCCGGATCCAGGCAGCTCGTTCTTGGGAACGAGCCACTGCCCAAATGGGCGGAAAGTGGAGAGAGTCGGTATCGTGACGCACAGGTGCTCAGGGTGTTTCTGGCTATCGATGGCCGCCTGGCAGGTATTTTCACATTCGGAGACGCCATACGCGAGGATGCTGTCGGCACAGTTCGCGCTCTGCGTTCGGCCGGCGTCACCCGGATAGTCATGCTGACCGGCGACGACGGCACGGCCGCCGAAAAAGTTTCCGCTTCGCTCAAACTCGACGCCGTGTTTGCCGATGCCACGCCGGCGGACAAGGTCGAAACGGTCGAGGCCGAGAAGGCGACGGCGCCGACGATGATGGTCGGCGACGGCATCAACGATGCTCCCGCGCTCGCCGCGGCGACCGTTGGCATCGCGTTGGGAGCGCGGGGCGGGACGGCTTCATCGGAAGCCGCCGATGTTGTCGTGCTGACCGACAGCCTGCAGCCGGTTGCGGAAGCCCTGCGGATCGCCAGGCGCACGCGCGGGATCGCCCTGCAGAGCATCATCGTCGGACTGGCGCTGTCGGGCGCCGCGATGATCGCGGCCGCCATGGGCCATATAATGCCGGTGGCGGGAGCATTGCTTCAGGAGGGAGTGGATGTCGCCGTCATCCTCAATGCGCTGCGTGCGCTTGGCGAGGGGCGTCTGGAGCAATCGGAACGAGGAGAACTGAAGGGTCATGACGCAGGATAATCTGGTGGTTTGCACCAAATGCGGCGTGGTCAATCGCCTGCCGCTCGGCCGCAACCGTGCCGACGCCAAATGCGGAAAGTGCGGCGCCCTGCTGTTTTCAGGGCTCCCGCAGGACATCGACGCGGCGAACTTCGATCGTCAGATCGGGCGCGGCAGTCTGCCTGTCCTCGTCGATGTCTGGGCTCCATGGTGCGGCCCCTGCAAGATGATGGCGCCGGCCTATGAAGCCGCCGCCA
The DNA here is from genome assembly GCF_003997225.1 of Mesorhizobium sp. M2C.T.Ca.TU.002.02.1.1. Taxonomy (NCBI): domain Bacteria; kingdom Pseudomonadati; phylum Pseudomonadota; class Alphaproteobacteria; order Hyphomicrobiales; family Phyllobacteriaceae; genus Mesorhizobium; species Mesorhizobium sp. M2C.T.Ca.TU.002.02.1.1. Next base: position 3,597 of record NZ_RZTO01000021.1, on the reverse strand, counting down.
AGGCGCTTGAGCCTCACATTCGGCTGGTCAAGCTTAATTCCGACAAGGAACAGGCCATCGCGGCGAGGCTGGGCATTCGCGGCATCCCCACCATGATCCTTTTTCACCACCGGCATGAAATCGCCCGTATCTCGGGCGCGATGAGCACCGGCCAGATCGTCAATTGGGTCCGCAATCACGTTCCGGCCGGCAGTTGAGCTCCAACCAGCAACCGATGCCTCGTTTGATCCCGATCAAGGTGGCGCCCAGGCGCCGCGATAGGAATTGCCTGAAAGGAGAATGCCATGACCACTTTGCTGGATATCACCCCGAACTTCAGGACCATTCGCCTGCTTCTGGCTCGCGAAAAGGGCCATCCGGAGGGTGACCGCGAGGAAGGCTACGACGTGCTGGCTCCCCTCACCGATGAGGGACGGCTGAATGCGGAAGAATGGAAATCGCACAAGGGCTTCTGTCGTGTCCGTCGCTTCCGCGCCGGCGAAGACGACCTCATCGGCCGCTTGCGCCGCAAACCTGGCGGGCAATGGTATTTTGACTATGCCGAGGGTGACCGTGACGACGAGATCGGCTTCCATCTCGGCGAGGAACGCTTTGTGACTGGAGAGTACGTCTCGATCACTCGCAATGGAGCCATGCACACTTACCAGGTCGCCCGCGTGGAACGGCCCTAGAGCGGTCCACCGTTTCACGGAAACGCTAAACCGCTCTATCTCTTTGTTCTAGCCGCATTTGTGCGACGCCAAGCGATTCCGCTTGGCTGCAAAATGCTCTCGCAGCCCTTCGGTTGGTCGGGGCCGAGGGGTGCCCCGCCGTATCCTCATTGTCATCGGCCACCCGATCCCTCTCCGGAGCGGCTCTGCCGGGCGCCGGCTTCCGCATACGCCGAAAGCGCGGAACGCGCTGGCCACGTCGTGCGCAAGATCGATCTGGCCTTGCTGGACATTCCGCTCCTTCGCACGCTGCAGGAGCTCGAGCATGCTGGCCCAAGTGGATGCAACGGCTGGACGAGCGCGCGGTCTAGAGCATGATCCCGAAAAGTGGAACCGGTTTTCGGAAAAGATCATGCTCCAGCAAAGAGTTAGAGCAGGATGACGATTCAACGAAACGTCATCCTGCTCTAGTCTGCCGGACCGTCATGGCCGCAGGACGGCGGCGCCGCTCAGCCTGCCCATCCGCAAATCGTCCAGCGCCTGGTTGGCCTGCTCAAGCGGATAGACCTTTGTGTGCGTACGCACCTGAGCGCGCTGCGCTATCGGAAAGAATTCCTCCGCGTCACGGCGAGTAAGATTGGCCACTGAAACCAACTCTCTTTCTTCCCAGAGAAGCCGGTAGGGCATCGACGGGATGTCGCTCATATGGATACCGCCGCAAACCACGCGGCCACCTTTGCGTACCGCCCGCAACGCCACTGGCACCAGTTCGCCGACCGGTGCGAAAATGATCGCGGCGTCGAGCTCGGCAGGAGGCAATTCGTCGGACGTCCCTGCCCAGACAACTCCCAAGGAACGCGCGAATTCCTGCGCCTGAAGGTCACCGGATCGCGTGAAGGCGAAGATCTCACGTCCCTGCCAGATCGCGACCTGCGTGATGATATGCGCGGCGGCGCCGAAGCCGTAGATGCCCAGGCGCCTGCCGTCGCCGGCCTTCTTGAGGCAGCGCCAGCCGATCAGCCCCGCGCACAGGAGCGGCGCCAGCGACACCGGATCCGCGGCGGCATCGAGCCCGAACGCGAAATGCTCGTCGGCAACCACATGGCTCGCGAAGCCGCCGTCGCGCGTGTAGCCGGTGAAGAGCGGCTGGTCGCAGAGGTTCTCCGTGCCGGAGGCGCAATAGGGACAGTGGCCGCATGTGTGTCCGAGCCAGGGGACACCCACCCTCTGCGCAAGCCGGGACCGCGACACGCCCGCTCCGACCAGATCGACGATGCCGACGATTTCATGGCCCGGCACGAGCGGCAGCTTTGGTTGCGGCAGGTCGCCGTCCACGACATGCAGATCGGTGCGGCAGACTGCGCATGCCTCCACCTTGAGCCTGATCTCGCCCGCTCCAGGCAAGGGATCCGGGCGGTCGACGCGGTTCAAAAGCGTACCGGGCTTTTCCAGGACCATTGCCTTCATCACGCTTCCCCGGGTTTCTCGGAAAATCGGCTGGAACAGACCGGCTTCCACTCGGCAACGACAACGGAACGCGCTGGTCCGGCACTCGTTCCTATCGCGAGTGCCTGATCTTGACCGGGTGCGGCCGTGCATGACGGCTGAAACCGTAGTCCGCCGACGCGTCGTTGCGCTTCCCGGCTGAAAGCATTTCGAAATAAAGACCCGATGCGGCAAGATAGGCTAGGCCAAGCATCCCAGCCCAGATTTCGATCATGTCGGAAGTCATGTTCAGGCACCCCAGGTTGAATGATTGGATCGACCGAATGATCGCCGAGCCAATTCATCCTGGCCTTGATCGTGGTCAATTGCACAGAACGAAAGCCTCGCCCGCGAGACCTGCCCGATCTGGCGATTTCGGGACAGCCCTACGTAGTTTCCCCTAGGGAGATAACCGAATTTCGGCATGGCCGGATTTGCGCGATTGCTGTTGTCACAAATTCACTGGGACCACAGCCATGTATGCTCAAGCTTCCGCCAAGATCGAACTGCAGTCCTATCTCTCCCATCAGAGCCCTGCGTCCGTCTTTGAAGGGCAGGCAACGCCGGTCAGTTTCTTCCCGTCAGGGGCCGAAATCTACGCACAGGGCGAAAAGGCGGGTGCCCTCTACCAGGTCGAGTTCGGCGCGGTCCGCATCTACCGCCTGCTTGCCGACGGCCGCAGGCAGATCAGCGCATTCCATCTGGCGGGAGAAACCTTCGGTTTCGAAGCCGACGCCACGCACCACTTCTTCGCCGAAGCGATCAATGCAACCGGCGTCCGGGTCTATCGTGCTCCCTCGGGCACGGACATGTCGCGCCAGCTCCTGCCTCTCGCGCTCAAAGGCCTGACCCGGGCGCAGGAACATCTCCTGGTGCTCGGCCGCCAGAACGCCATCGAGCGCGTCGCGGCATTCCTCGTCGAAATGTCGGAGCGCCAGGGCGGGTTGCGGCAGGTGGAACTGCCTATGTCGCGCAACGACATCGGCGACTATCTCGGCCTCACCATCGAAACCGTCTCGCGGGTCTTCACCCGCTTGAAGGAAAAGGGCGTGATCCGCCTGCTCAGCCTGCGCAGCATCGAAATTCTCAAGCGCGAGACACTGCTGGCAATGGGAGAATGAGTCCACTCGGACCATTCGCCCGCCCGTCAATCCTGAAAGGGACGACAATGAAAACCATGCTTACAACCCATACCGGATTTCGCTTCGAAGTGCGTCGTGCACGACCTGACGACGAGCGGATCGTCGCCGAGTTCTTCACCCATGTGACGCCGGAGGATTTGCGCTTCCGCTTCCTCGGAGCCGTGCGGGAAGTGTCACATGAGCGTCTGGTCGCGATGACCCGTTCCGACGATCCGCATATCCATAACTTTCTCGCCTTCTCGACCGACGGAATGCTAATCGCAGTGGCGACCCTCGCCGCCGATCCGGCCGACCGACGCGGAGAGGTCGCCATCTGCATT
>NZ_RZTO01000219.1:0-8067 GCF_003997225.1 Mesorhizobium sp. M2C.T.Ca.TU.002.02.1.1 | reverse complement strand
AGCTGGATATGCGCGATGCGGGGAAGGTTCGCTTCGATGGTACGGGCGAGATCCCCCTCCATGATCTGCATGTGGTAGATGTCGTACTGCAAATAGAGGTTCTTCGAGCCGATGCGGTCGATCAGCGCCAGCGCCTGGTCGGAATAGTTCAGGAAGAAGCCCGGGATGTCACGCGTGTTGATCGGCTCGATCAGCAGCCTGATGCCGGCCTGCTCCAGCTTCTCCGCCGCGAAAGCGAGGTTCTCGGCAAAGACGTTTTCCAAAACGACGCGGTCAGCGCCCTGCGGCGCGATGCCGGCCAGGCAGTTGATCTGCTCGCAGCCCAGCGCATGCGCATAGGTGATCGCCTTGGCGACGCCCTGGCGGAATTCCGGCACGCGGTCGGGAAGCACGGCAATGCCGCGCTCGCCCTTGGCCCAGTCGCCGGCCGGCAGGTTGAAGAGAACCTGGCTGAGGCCGTTCTTCTTCAGGCGCGTCGCGACGACGTCCGGCGCATGATCATAGGGGCCGATATATTCGACGCCTTTGAAGCCCGCGCGGGCGGCGGCATCGAAACGGTCGAGGAAATCATGCTCGCCGAAGAGCATCGAAAGATTGGCTGAAAAACGCGGCATTCCTTTTTCTCCTTTTTTCTGCCTGCCCCAGGCTCGCTAATCCAACATCATGATGGCCGTCGGCGCATCCTCGTTGCGTTCGGCAAGCTCCTCGAACTCGGTGATCTTGTCGATTTCCGTGCCCATGGAAATGTTGGTGACGCGCTCGAGGATGAATTCCAGCACGACCGGCACCTGGTGCTCCTTCACCAGCCGCTGCGCTTCCTTGAAGGCGCCGGCGAATTCCTCGGGCTTCTTCACGCGGACCGCCTTGCAGCCCATGGCCTCGGCGACCGCGACATGGTCGACGCCGTAGCCGGCCTCGGGGTCGCCGGCACGATTGACGTTCTCGAAGGCCAGGCTCACCTCGTAGTCCATCGAAAAACCGCGCTGCGCCTGGCGGATCAGGCCGAGATAGGCATTGTTCACGACGACATGGATGTAAGGCAGCTTGTGCTGCGCACCGACGGCCAATTCCTCGATCATGAACTGGAAATCATAGTCGCCGGAGAGCGCGACGATATCCCGGTCCGGATCGGCGGCGCGCACGCCGAGCGCTGCCGGCAGCGTCCAACCGAGCGGGCCGGCCTGACCGCAATTGATCCAGTTGCGCGGCTTGTAGACATGCAGGAACTGCGCGCCGGCGATCTGCGACAGGCCGATCGTGGTGACATAGGTGGTGTCGCGGGCAAAGGCCTTGTTCATCTCCTCGTAGACGCGCTGTGGCTTCAGCGGCACCTGCTCGAAATGCGTCTTGCGCTTCATGGTCTTCTTGCGCTGCTGGCATTCCTTGGCCCAGCCCGACCAGTCACGCAGCTTGCCGGCCGTGCGCCATTCGGTGGCGACATCGAGCAGGATCTTCAGCGCGGCGCCCGCATCCGAAACCAGGCCGAGATCCGGCGCGAAGACGCGGCCTATCTGAGTGGGCTCGATGTCGACATGGATGAACTTCTTCCCCTTGGTGTAGACATCGACCGAGCCGGTGTGGCGGTTGGCCCAGCGGGTGCCGATGCCGAACACGAAGTCGGCGGCAAGCATCGTTGCGTTGCCGTAGCGGTGCGAGGTCTGCAGGCCGCACATGCCGGCCATCAGCCGGTGGTCGTCGGGGATCGCGCCCCAACCCATCAGCGTCGGGATGACCGGCACGCCGGTAACTTCGGCGAATTCGATCAGAAGATCGGAAGCGTCGGCGTTGATGATGCCGCCGCCGGCGACGATCAGCGGCTTTTCCGCTTCATTGAGCATCGAAAGCGCCTTCTCGGCCTGGGCGCGTGTCATCGCCGGTTTGAACGGAGCCAACGGCTCATAGGCGTCGATGTCGAACTCGATCTCCGCAAGCTGGACGTCGAGCGGCAGGTCGACGAGCACCGGACCCGGGCGCGAGGAGCGCATCAGGTGGAACGCTTTCTGCAGCGCCATCGGAACCAGATAGGGCTCCATGACGGTGACCGCCCATTTGGCGACGGGCGAGGCGATCGAAGCGATGTCGACGGCCTGGAAATCCTCCTTGTTGAGGCGCGCGCGCGGCGCTTGTCCGGTGATGCAGAGGATCGGGATCGAATCCGCCGAGGCCGAATAAAGGCCGGTGATCATATCGGTGCCGGCCGGGCCGGACGTGCCGATGCAGAGCCCGATATTGCCGGCCTTGGCCCGCGTGTAGCCTTCGGCCATATGCGAGGCCCCCTCGACATGGCGGGCGAGCACATGGCGGATGGTGCCGCGTGCCTTCAGCGCCGAATAGAGCGGGTTGATCGCCGCGCCCGGCACGCCGAAGGCATTGGTGATGCCTTCCTTTTCGAGAACGAGAACCGCCGCGTCGACAGCGCGCATCCTGGCCATGACAAGCCTCCATTTCGTTGGTTGGCTTGATAGTGACAGCGTGTCTTCGATTTTTCAATTTTTTCAGAATATTTTTTCATTTCTAGAAAATGGCTTTTATCCGCTGATTTCACTTCACTTTTCGTTTTCCAGAAAAACCACCGCAGCAACGACTGAAAAAGTTTTTCATTGCATCCGGCATCAGATCGGCGAGAATGACGGGCATGGAAACGACGGAAAAACGCCAACGCGGCCGGCCGCGCGCCTTCAATGGTCCGTCCGAAGCGACGTCGGTGCAGTCGCTCGACCGGGCGCTGCGGATCCTGGCGATCGTCGCCGAGGCCAGCGGCCTGTCGCTCAGCGAAATCGCGGCGCAAAGCGGCATTGCCGCCTCCACCGCCTACCGTATGCTGACGACGCTGGAAAACCACGGCATGGTCGAGTTCGACACGACCGACCAGCTCTGGTCGGTCGGCGTCGAGACCTACCGCATGGGCGCCGCCTTCCTGCGCCGCAGAAAGCTGGTCGACCGCGCCCGCATCGTCATGCAGGAACTGATGGAGAAGACCGGCGAGACCGCCAATCTGGGCGTCACCGAGGACGATTGCGTGGTCTTCGTCAGCCAGGTCGAGACGCATCAGGCGATCCGTGCCTTTTTCCGGCCGGGTACGCGCAGCCCCTTCCATGCGTCCGGTATCGGCAAGGCCGTCCTGGCGCATCTCGAGCCGGAACGGGTCGCCGCCATCCTGCGCAAGGCGGGCCTGCAGCGCTACACCGACAAGACTCTCTCAGATATCTCTGCGCTCGCCCATGATCTCGCGACCATCAAGCATCGCGGCTGGTCGGTCGACGACGAGGAACGCCACCCCGGCATGCGCTGCGTGGCCGCCGCCATCTTCAACGAATATGGCGAGCCGATCGGCGGCGTTTCGGTGTCCGGCCCGACGGTTCGGGTCACGCCCGAGCGACTGGCCGAGATCGGCCCGCTGGTGCGCGACGCCGCGGTCGAGGTGACGAAGATGATCGGCGGCGTGAAAGCTTATTAGGACGCGCCCGGCAAGGCGCTCTTGGCCGATATGTCGAAGAAATCGAGCAGGATGGCCAGCCCGACGCCGCAGGCCGCCAAGATGAGGCCAGCGATGAATATCCGACTGGCGCGGTCATGAATGCTTCGCTGCAGCGATTTGATGTCGAGCAGAATGGCAAGCGCCCGAATCTGCAGCGCAATGCCGACAAGGATCGGCAGCACGGCAACCAGATGGTAGGTCTGCCACGGGATTGGGTTGGCCGCCCAATGCGTGATGAAACCTAGCGAAAACGCAAGCAGGATGCCGACGATGGTGATGGTGCCGTTGCGGAAAACCGGTTCGACCCGTTCTTCCTTGGGATCCTGCTCGTTCATGCCACCCTCCCCTCGTTTGGCGCGGAAGCCAGCCTAAACGCTTGCAAAATCGCTGTACATCGCTGGTTGCCTGGCGAAGGCCGGCCGGAGCATAGGCAGGCCGAACGCCGGACTTGACGGTCTTGCCGGGGCGTTGGCATGCGTGCGAAAGGGCACGGGATGCGGAAAACAGTTTTCCTCCTATCCGTCGCTTCCCTTTGCGGCTGCGTGGCGGCGGCACCGGCGCCGGTCGAGCCGATCGCTGCACCCAGCGGCAACCCGCGCGTCGATCCCATTCCGATTTCACTGGCCCTGGAGGAGATCATCACCGCCGGTGTCCGCCAGCATCTGAAGAACCCCATTGCCGCAAAGTTCGGAACGATGCTTGCCGGAGAGCGGACATTGGACAGTCGCCACGAGATCGTGGTGTGCGGCTATGTCGATGACAAAAGCTCCTCCGGCGCCAATGAACCTTTCATCGGCAAGATCTATCCCGATGCCGGAAACAACTTCGAACTCGTCGCGATAAACGACGTTTCAGTCAGCGGCGCCTGCAAGGCGGCGGGATTGGCGATGCCGGAGGCGAAGTCCGCTTCCAATTAAACCCATCTGGCGAATATCCGCTAACGGGCAAACGCAAGAAAAGGGGCCGCGTACAGCTCCTCTTTCCTGTCATTGATTTTCCCCCCTCTCAGAGCCTGCAATAGCGCGGGCCGTCATAGCTCATATAGGTGTCGGTGCGCTCGTCGTAGCTGGCGTAGCGGGCATAGCAGCGGCGGACGTGGATCGAGTCGTAGCCGTCGTCCTCGACATAGACGGTGCGGGGCTGCTGGGCGAGCAGGCTGCCGAGCACGAAACCACCGACGCCGGCGGCGATGCCGATGCCGAGCTCGCGGCGGTGATGATGGCCGTGGGCGGCCGAAGGCTGGACGGTGCCGACGAGCGAGCCGGCGGCGACGGGGGTGGCGATGAGGCCGGAAACGATGGTGCGCTTGAACATGACGATCTCCTGGGTTTCGTTGGAGAGGCGAACCATCCGCCTCTTGATCATGGGTCGCCGCGAGTCGGAAAAAGGTTCGAAGGTTTTTGGAAATTTTTCGTCGACGATTCTTCCGGCCTTTCCCTCGCCTCCAACTGCTGGTCGCCCGGAACGAAAAAAGGGCGGCCCGAGAGCCGCCCTTGGAAGACAAATGGTCTTCTCGTCAGAGGAAGATGATCACCTTGCCGTGGTGGTGATGCTTGTGATGATGCCACCACCAGAAGTTCTTGTGATGCTTCTTGTGGTGGTGATGATGATGGTGGTGGTTGCCGTGAGCCGAGGATGTCTCGACCGTGGCGGCGAGCGCGCCGGTGGCGACGAAGGCGGCGACGAGGCCTGAGGTAAGGGTACGCTTCAACATGATGATCTCCTGGATCCTTGATCGAGGCGACCATTCGCCTCTCAGAAGATCAGTCGTGGCGAAGCGGCAAAAGGTTCGAATTGAGCGAATAGCGAATGGCCAATAGCAAATAGGGAAGCCACCACGCCAGGGGCCGAAACTCCCTATTCGCTAATCACTATTCGCTATTCGCTCTCTTTCATCCCATCCCCGTGACATGCCTCAGCCAGAAGGCCAGCACGATGAAGCCGACGAAGGTGGCGACGCCGGTCCAGTCGATATTGGCCTTCCTCAGGTCGCTGACGACCTTCACCAGCAGAAGCCAGGTCACGACGATGAGCGGCAGGATGATGACGAATCTGATCATGCGGCACCCCGTTCGATGCGATTGCACCTGAACGGAATGTAGGAAGCGGCGCGCCGCTTTTCAGCATGCCGGCCATGCCGCGCCGTCCATTAGCAACCCAAAACGGAGTTTTGTCTTTACTGGCGCACGAAATGTGCTACCGGAGCGCCGTGCCCTTGTAGCTCAGCTGGTAGAGCAGCGGTTTTGTAAACCGAAGGTCGCGGGTTCGATCCCTGCCGGGGGCACCAATTACCGACGGTCTGGCCAAGAGTTTGAAGCCCCGGGCTAGATCTACACCATTCTCTGGTCGTTTCGCTGTTCCAGACTCTCTATGCTTTCCTGCGTTGCGCCTGACAAGAGCATGTCCGCCGCCGCAGCCACCGCGAACGTTCAAGCCGCTACTATTTAGATCTACTTCTTGTGACCGAGAGGCGGTGGAACGTGCCTGCCATGGAGCGACGAGCCTACCCGGCTCTATGGCCATCTCTCTAACCTTGCCTTCCGCCAGTCCCGCCCCATCCATCTGCGAAGCAGTTCGTCGTCTTGATTTCAACCTTGAAATGGTTTGGTAATGCGTTGGGGTAGAGCGGTGTAGTTCGCTCATTAGTAGGAAGGAAGCGGCGGTGAGCGACTCGGCACAGAGACTTCTCGACCTAATTGCCAAAATGAAGACGGCAAGCCACGCTTTCCAGGTAGAGAACAGTCGGGCGGACAAAGCACCACTATGGAAAAGTTTCGACCCGTTAGCGAAGCAAATGGGGCTAAAAAATTACGCGGATCTTAGAGATCATTTTTTAGCGCTGTGCGCCAATCTGCGCGAACAAGTCAGCCTTGTCGATTTGAAGCGGGAAAGCGTGCGGCAAAGTTGGCTTGCCACGATAGATGAGGTTTCATCTGTGTTCGACGCGAGCAACGCAGCGTTAGTGACAAATGCCGCGTTTTCCAGCTGCTTCGCTGACGTCAACCTTGGCAGAATTGAAGCAATATCTGAACGACTAGAGACTGAAGGTGCCGTAGAGGCTCCAAAGGAGAAGCTTGAGGAGGCATTTGCAGCGATTAGGGAGGCAGTAGAGGAACTTGAGAGTTCCGGAAAAATACAGCCCCAATTCTCGCGTCTATTCAATCATTACCTACAGCAAATGGAGATTTCACTGAAGCAACACGATGACTTCGGAGAAAATATGTTTTGGAGCCTTTATAAGCATACATTTGCAACGTTTGTCCAGCTTCATCCCGTTATATCGGGATTGGACAACAACAAAGCTATTTGGGAAAAGGTTTGGGCCGCAGCTAGCAAGATGCACTATGGTCTTACAGGACTGTCATTGGCAGCGAACGTTGTGACGTTAGCTCCCGCAGTCACCGCCTTGCTGGGTAATTAGCCCGCGTATCTCCCTAAGCAAGATCTTCCTGAGTCGGCTCGGACACCACTATCCTCATCGAGAACATAGGGAGCTTGTCGGGATATGTGATGGTCGCACCTCCCTCTTGTATGACGAACGGCAACACGAAATCTCTGAACCGCATCGTCGCTTCGAAGATCGGGTCAAAATTGAACGACCTTTCCGCCACTGTAAGGCAAACCTTGCTGACCCACGAGCTGTTGAACCTGTCGTAGATGCAGCCTGAAAAGGTGGTCTGCCCATTTGCCGCACCGAACATCACAATGTGCGACTGCTGGTCATCGACTTCATCCACCCAAGCAAGCGATCCCCAAACAGGAAATCCGAGCGGCGGTTGTTTCGAAAGCTCACGATCAAGATGCTGCATGTAATGTCTAAAGGGTTCGGCGAGTTCGGTAGCCGTCAGGAAGGCTCTCATCTCCGGACGCTTCTGGTTGAGGGACGGCACAGCCCTCGCGATCGACCTGATCCGATGAAGCGTGTCTACAAAACCCCAGCAATGGGCGATTGCAGGAACGACGTTCGAGCTGCTGACCGGAATCTTGCAGCACATCGAATGGAGACTTCCGTAATAGAACTGGAGCAGTTCAAATGAGTAGTGGAGTCCGTCAAGGCAACGGATGGTCCGAACCTTCAGCGGCGTCAGCACTGGCTCTACTGTCACACCGGCAGACCCAAAGTGTCATGCCAGCCGTTGATGACATTTTTACATGCCGCCGACAGTGAGCGATCACCGCCTAAGGTTTCAAGTACAACCATGCACGCGCCCCCCCTTTCCCTCTTCGTCGTAAGTCATTATCCGACCTGGCGAAATCAGCAGAACTCTGTTGTCTCCAGGTAGCAGACGATTAGTTCTGTTGAGAGAACCGTGCTTGACCGCATTTACAACATCCCCGAGCAGTTCATGGTCCTCAACTCGCCTGTCATTTTGGTTCGTCCTTGCGGCCTGCTCGATGCGCTGCCGCACGTCAGTCAGACTCAAACCAACAAACTGCTGCCGAGCCCAAGCGACCTCATGGAAATGATACAGGAAAAACGCAGCGGTAATCCCAGCCCGCATCACAGCAAACTCATCCGCCTATAGGCGAGCCGGCATCCCATTTCCATCAACTCAGCATACGGGATCAACACAAGCTGCTCCCAATGT
>NZ_RZTO01000218.1:0-8086 GCF_003997225.1 Mesorhizobium sp. M2C.T.Ca.TU.002.02.1.1 | reverse complement strand
CCTGGAAGCTGATCCTGTCGCCGATCTGGGGCGTGGCGCCGCATCTGATGGACTTCGTCGGCCTGAAGAGCTTCTTCACGCCATGGCTTGGCAAGGAGCAATATGCGCTCACCGCGCTCAGCCTGGTGTCGGTGTGGCAATTCGTCGGCATCCCTATGATGCTCATCTACGCGGCGCTGCTGTCGATCCCGGACGAGGTGATCGAGGCGGCCGAATGCGACGGCGTCACCGGCATGGCGCAGTTCTGGAAGATCAAGCTGCCGCTGATCCTGCCCTCGATCGGCATCATCTCGATCCTGACCTTCGTCGGCAATTTCAACGCCTTCGACCTGATCTACACCGCGCAAGGGGCGCTCGCCGGGCCGAACTATTCCACCGACATCCTCGGCACCTTCCTCTATCGCGCCTTCTTCGGCTTCCAGCTGCAGGTCGGCGATCCAAATATGGGCGCCGCGATCGCCACGATCATGTTCCTGATCATCCTCGCCGGCGTCTGCGTCTACCTGTTCCTCGTGCAGACGCGCCTGCGTCGCTACCAGTTCTGAGGCGCGCCATGAGCACAGCCACCCGTTCGCTTCCCCGCACCATCGGCGCCCACGCGATCCTTATCACCTACACGGTAATCGCGCTGTTTCCGGTGATCCTCGTGGTGATGAATTCGTTCAAGTCCCGCGCGGGCATCTTCGGCGCGCCGCTGACGCCGCCGACGCCGAAGACCTTCGACCTGATCGGCTACACGACGGTGTTCGGCCAGGGCGATTTCTTCCACTATTTCCAGAACAGCCTCGTCGTCACCGTGCTGTCGCTGTTCTTCGTGCTTTTGTTCGGGGCGATGGCCGCCTTCGCGCTGTCGGAATACCGCTTCCGCGGCAACACGCTGATGGGGCTTTACCTGGCGCTCGGCATCATGATCCCGATCCGCCTCGGCACCGTGGCCATCCTGCAATTGATGGTGGCGACCGGGCTGGTCAACACACTGGCGGCGCTGATCCTGGTCTACACCGCGCAAGGCCTGCCGCTGGCGATCTTCATCCTGTCGGAATTCATGAAGCAGGTATCCGACGATCTGAAGAATGCCGGCCGCATAGACGGGCTTTCGGAATACACGATCTTCTTCCGCCTTGTCCTGCCGCTGGTGCGGCCGGCGATGGCGACGGTCGCCGTCTTCACGATGATCCCGATCTGGAACGACCTGTGGTTCCCGCTGATCCTGGCCCCTTCGGAACAGACCAAGACGGTGACGCTCGGCGCCCAGCTCTTCCTTGGCCAGTTTGTTACCAACTGGAACGCCATCCTGGCGGCGCTGTCGCTGGCGATCCTGCCGGTGCTCATCCTCTATGTCATCTTCTCGCGGCAGCTGATCCGCGGCATCACATCGGGAGCGGTGAAGTGAGCGGGGGGTTGCTAATCGCATTCGGTCGGCGCTTCACCCCGCCCGTCGCTGCGCGCCGACCTCCCCATCGAGGGGAGGTAGGGCGTCGGCGTGAACACCTCTACCGCCAAATAAGCTGCACCGAACTGAACCCCGGGGCGGCTGAGAGTGAAGCGACGACCTCCTACCTCCCCTTGATGGGGAGGTCGGCGCGAAGCGCCGTGTGGGGTGACACCGTCTCAAGAGAAAGTGCAACCGTCGGAGTAGCTCTGTGAGCCCTGAAACACCCCTTCGCGTCGTCGTCGCCGGGCTCGGCAATATGGGCCGCAGCCATGCGCTCGCCTACCATAACAACCCAGGCTTCGAGATCGCCGCGCTGGTCAACCGCTCCGACGTGCCGCTGCCGGACGGACTTGGCGACTACGGCATCAGGCGCTCCTTCGAGGATGCGCTGCGCGACGAGAAGCCGGACGTGGCGGCGATCGCCACCTATTCCGACAGCCATGCCGACTACGCGGTGCGGGCCTTCGAGGCCGGTTGCCATGTTTTCGTCGAGAAGCCGCTGGCGACGACGGTGGCCGACGCGCAACGCGTCGTCGATGCCGCCAAGGCCAACGGCAGGAAGCTGGTGATCGGCTACATCCTGCGCCACCATCCGTCCTGGATCCGCCTCATCGCCGAGGCGCGCAGGCTCGGCGGCCCGTATGTCTTCCGCATGAATCTCAACCAGCAGTCCTCCGGCCATACCTGGGGGACGCACAAGCAGCTGATGCAGACGACCTCGCCGATCGTCGACTGCGGCGTGCATTATCTCGACGTGATGCTGCAAATCACCGACGCAAGACCCGTCGAGGTGCGCGGCATGGGCGTGCGGCTGACCGACGAGATCGCGCCATCGATGTACAATTACGGCCACCTGCAGGTGCTGTTCGAGGACGGCTCGGTCGGCTGGTACGAGGCCGGCTGGGGACCGATGATCTCAGAGACGGCCTTCTTCGTGAAGGACGTGATGTCGCCCAGGGGCTGCGTCTCGATCGTGATGAAGGAGGGCGTCAAGTCCGACGACATCGACACCCACACCAAGACCTCGACCATCCGGCTGCACAGCGCGGCGACCGGGCCGGACGGCAAATTCGCCAGGGAAGACCAGCTGCTGTCGATGGAGGGCGAGCCGGGCCACCAGGAGCTCTGCGACCTGGAGCAGGCTTTCCTGCTCAAGGCCATCCGCGACAATATCGACCTCACCCGCCACATGGACGATGCCGTGAAATCGCTCGCCGTCTGCCTTGCCGCCGACGAGAGCGTGCGCAGCGGCAACGCCGTCAAACTCTAGAACAGGAACGAAGCCGTGGGCTCGCTGAAGATCGAGAATGTGAAGAAGGCTTTCGGGCCGGTCGAGGTGCTGAAGGGCATCGACCTCGAAGTGACGGATGGCGAATTCGTCGTCTTCGTCGGCCCGTCCGGCTGCGGGAAATCGACACTGCTGCGCGTCATCGCCGGCCTGGAGGATTCGACCTCCGGCCGCGTGCTGATCGACGGCGCGGATGTTTCCGTCACACCGCCGGCGAAGCGCGGCATCGCCATGGTGTTCCAGACCTATGCGCTCTACCCGCACCTCACAGTGAAGAACAACATGGCGCTGGGCCTGAAGCAGGCCGGCACGCCAGCGGCCGAGATCGAGCGCCGCATCAAGATCGCTTCCGCCATGCTGTCGCTCGAGCCCTATCTGGAGCGCCGGCCGGCGGAGCTGTCGGGCGGCCAGCGCCAGCGCGTCGCCATCGGCCGCGCGGTGGTGCGCGAGCCGAAGCTTTTTCTGTTCGACGAACCGCTGTCCAACCTCGACGCTGCGTTGCGCGTCAACACCCGCCTGGAGATCGCGCAGCTGCATCGGCGGCTGAAGGCGACGATGATCTACGTCACGCACGACCAGGTCGAGGCGATGACCCTGGCCGACAAGATCGTGGTGCTCAATGCCGGCCGCATCGAGCAGATCGGCAGCCCGATGGAGCTCTACAATGCGCCGGCCAACGAATTCGTCGCCGGCTTCATCGGCTCGCCGAAGATGAATTTCATCGACGGCACGCGGCTCGGCGAAACCGCCAAGACCATTGGCGTGCGGCCGGAACACCTCACCGTCGACGCGAAGTCCGGCGCCTGGAAAGGCACGGTGGTGCATGCCGAGCATCTCGGCGCCGACACCAACCTCTATCTCGACTGCGAGAAGGCGGGGCTGATCACGGTGCGCATCTTCGGCGTCTACAATGCCGAGCCGGGCGCGACGCTCTACGCGACGCCGGATGCGGCGAAGACGTACCGGTTCGGCGCGGATGGGAAGGTGTTGAGGTAGCACGCCTTTTTCGTTCTCCCCTTGTGGGAGAAGGTGGATCGGCGCGCCAGCGCCGAGACGGATGAGGGGCGCTCCAGCGGACTGCGCCCTCAAAGATAGAAGGATTCCAGGCGTTTATCCTGCTTCGCCGAGATCCTTCCAGCACCCCTCATCCGGCCGCTTCGCGGCCACCTTCCCCCACAAGGGGGGGAAGGGGAGGTCTGTGCTTACTCGTCCGCCTTGAACGTCTGCTTCTGCTGGCCGAGCCCTTCGATGCCGAGCTCGACGACGTCGCCGGCCTTCAGGAACACCGGCGGCTTCATGCCGAGCCCGACGCCGGGCGGAGTGCCGGTGGAGATGATGTCGCCGGGATGCAGCGACATGAACTGGCTGAGATAGGAGACCAGATATTTCACGCCATAGACCATCGTCTTGGTCGAGCCGTTCTGCATTGTCTTGCCGTTGACGGTCAGCCACATCTTCAGGTTCTGCGGGTCGGCGACCTCGTCCTTGGTGACCAGCCACGGGCCGGTCGGGCCGAACGTGTCGCAGGACTTGCCCTTGGTCCACTGGCCCTGGCGCTCGGCCTGGAAGGCGCGCTCCGACACGTCATGCGCGACGGCGTAGCCGGCAACATAATCCAGCGCGTCGTCTTCGCTGACATACTTCGCCGTCTTGCCGATGATAACGGCGAGCTCGACTTCCCAATCGGTCTTTTCCGAACCGCGCGGGATCAGCACGTCGTCATCAGGCCCAACGATCGCCGAGCTTGCCTTCATGAAAATGATCGGCTCCGGCGGCACGGTGGCGCCGGTCTCGGCGGCGTGATCGGAATAGTTCAGGCCGATGCAGATGAACTTGCCGGTGCCGGCGACGCAGGCGCCCAGGCGCGGCTTGCCGGAGACCACCGGCAGCGATTTCGGGTCGAGCTTGGAGAGCATCTCCAGCGAGGCCGGATGAAGCACCGTGCCGGCGATGTCGGCGACATGAGCGGAAAGGTCGCGGATCACCCCATCCGCGTCGAGCAGGCCGGGCTTCTCGCTGCCAGCTTCGCCATAGCGCAACAACTTCATCTCAACTTTCTCCACCTTGCGGCCAGGGGCCGGTTTTGCAAATTCCCATCAAAGCCAGCGGACCCTAGTCGCCGACCACACCGGCGGCAAGCGAGCCTTGCTGCTATGCCGCCAAATCGTCGAGATTTTCAGACGTTTCGATCCGACCGCCCCGTCGATATCCGAGCCTTTCGTCAGATCGACCAGCCGCCATCGATGTTATAGGCCTGCCCCGAGGTGTAGGTGGCGCCGGCAAGGTAGACGGCGAGATCGGCGATCTCCTCCGGCGTGCCGAGCCGGCCCATCGGCTGGCGGGCTATGAAGGCCGCACGGGCAGCCTCATAGTCGCCCTGGGCATGCATGCGGTCCTGCAGCGACGGGCTTTCGACCGTGCCGGGGCAGATGGCGTTGCAGCGAATGCCCTTGGCGACATAATCGGCGGCGACCGCTTTGGTCAGGCCGACCACGGCCGCCTTGGTCAGGCCGTAGACGAAGCGGTTCGGCACGCCCTTCTGCGAGCTTGCCAGCGAGGCCATGTTGATGATCGAGCCGTCGCCGCGTTCCAGCATGCCCGGCAGCACGGCGCGGATGGTGCGGATCATCGAACGGACGTTGAGGTTGACCGCGAAGTCGAGGTCCTCGTCCTTCATCTCGAGGATCGAGCCGCCATGGACGAAGCCGGCGCAGTTGAACAGCACATCGACCCGGCCGATCTCTGCGAAGGCGGAGGCGACGGCCGCGTCGTTCAGCACGTCGAGCTTACGGGTCTTGATACCGGCCGTCTCGCCCAGCTCCGCCAGCAGCGGCTCATTGATATCGGTGGCATGAACCGTGGCGCCCGCCTTGGCGAAAGCCAGCGCGCTCGCCCGGCCGATGCCTTGCGCCGCCGCGGTGACGACGACCACCTTGCCTGCCAAATCCGCCATGTTTTTCTCCTCGCCTGCCCGGAGCGTCTCACCGTTTCACGGAAACGGCAAACCGCTCTATCTCCTTGTCCGACACAATTCCCGGCGGAAAACCGCTCACCCTTTTCCTGGAATTGCTCTCGCGCATCCGCCTCTATCGAGGGCTGACCCCAGCGTCGTGTGCCAGACAGACGGCATCGTGCGGTCAGATTCCCGCTTCACAGATGAAGATGTTTTTTCTCGTTAAAGAACACGCCGACGAGCGTCAAGCCCGAACGCGATCATCTTCGCGGCTGCTTTAATGCATATCGCCAGCCCGGATGCAACGGCTTGTATGACAACAGGACAATAGGTCCCGCCGCCTTGGCTCATTCAGACGCGACACGCCTCGAGGCGTCAGTCGCCGTAGGGTACCCAGACGTTCTTGACCTCGATGGCACGGCGCAGGAAGGGCTCGCCCGCCGCCTCGTTCGAGGCCCAGTCGAGCGTGCGGCCATTGCCGGTCCAGACGCGTTTGAGATTGCCAATGGAGTCGGCCTCCACCTTGGCGCAGGTGTCGGCATCGGCGAACACCCAGAGCCCGTCGACATCGTCATGCTTGGCCAACACCCCGGCGAGCTCGGCGCTGCGTCCGGTGACGATGTTGATGGCGCCGGCAGGCAAGTCGGAATATTCGATCACCTGGTAGAGGTCGGTGGCAAGAAGCGGATGCCGCTCGGACGGAACGGCGACCACGGTGTTGCCCATGGCGAGCGCCGGCGCCAGCAGCGAGATCAAGCCGAGCAGCGGCTGGTTGTCCGGCGCGACGATGCCGACGACACCGACAGGTTCATGCAGCGCAAGCGTCACCACACGGGCCGGCGGCTGATGGACGCGGCCCTCGAACTTGTCGGCGAGGCCGGCATAGAGGAACAGCCGTTCGATCGACTGCTCGACCTCCTCGCGCGCGGCCTTGGCGGTGACGCCGGTGAGCTGGACGAGGCGCGCGGCGAACTCATCGGCGCGGCCCGAAAGGTTCTCGGCGAAATAATAGAGCACCTGGCTGCGGTTATAGGCGGTCGCATCCGGCCAGGCCTTGCAGGCGCGGGCAGCGGCGACGGCGTCGCGGATGTCCTTGCGGTTGCCGAGGCCGACTTCGCCGGCCAGCTTGCCCTTGGCGGTGGCGACGGCCAGTGAATAGTTGCCGTCCGGCCGGGCCTGCTTGCCGCCGATGAACAGCTTTGCCGTGCGATCGATGGCCATGCCGTCGGCCTGCTCGACCGGCTGCACCGAGCCGGCCGCGGCCGGCTTGATAGCGGGGCCGACGGGGAGCTTGGCGGCGAGATATTCGAACATGCCTTCGCGACCGCCTTCACGGCCAAAGCCGCTCTCGCGATAACCGCCGAAGCCGCAGGCAGCGTCGAACATGTTGGTGCCGTTGACCCAAACGACGCCCGCCTTCAATTGCGGCGCGACATGCAGGGCCAGATTGACGTTCTCGCTCCATACCGAAGCGGCAAGGCCGTAGCGCGTGTTGTTGGCGAGCTCGATCGCCTCCTCGGTGTTGCGGAAGCTCATCGTCGCCAGCACCGGGCCAAAGACTTCTTCCTGTGCCAGGATGTTGGCCGGCGAAACACCCGTGGCAAGCGTCGGCAGGTGATAATAGCCGGTCGTCGGCACGGCGGCATCCGGCTGCCAGCAGACCGCGCCCTGTTTCGCGCCCTCGGCGATCAGGCCCTTGACGCGATCAAGCTGGGTGCGGTCGACCAACGGGCCGATATCGGTGTTCTTGTCGAGCGGGCTGCCGACACGCAGCCGGCTCATCCTGACCTTGACCTTGGCGATGAAGGCTTCCGCGATACCTTCCTGCACCAGGAGCCGCGAGCCGGCGCAGCAGACCTGGCCCTGGTTGAACCAGATGCCGTCGACCAACCCTTCGACGGCGCTGTCGAGATCGGCATCCTCGAAAACGATGAAGGCCGACTTGCCGCCGAGCTCCAGCGACAGTTTCTTGCCCGACCCGGCGGTGGCCTTGCGGATGATCTTGCCGACTTCGGAGGAGCCGGTGAAGGCGATCTTCTGGACGCCGGGATGATTGACGATGGCAGCACCCGCCTCCGGTCCGCCCTGGACGATGTTGACGACGCCTTTCGGCACGCCGGCACGCTCGCATATCTCGGCGAAGAGGATCGCGGTAAGCGGCGTGAACTCGGCCGGCTTCAGCACCACCGTGCAGCCGGCGGCAAGCGCCGGCGCGATCTTCCAGGCCAGCATCAGCAGCGGGAAATTCCACGGGATGACCTGTCCGACGACGCCGACCGGCTTGTGATCGGGGAAATCCTTCTCGAGCGTCTGCGCCCAGCCGGCGTGGTGAATGAAGTGGCGGATCGCCAGCGGCACATCGATGTCGCGGCTCTCGCGGATCGGCTTGCCGTTGTCGATCGACTCCAGC
>NZ_RZTO01000217.1:0-8122 GCF_003997225.1 Mesorhizobium sp. M2C.T.Ca.TU.002.02.1.1 | reverse complement strand
GCCTGCGGTACTCGCCAAGGGCGGTCCGTGCGACCGGCCGGTCGCTACGCCGGCGCGGTTCCAAGCGGGCGACCGGGTGCGCACGAAGAACTTCAATCCGACCGGACATACGCGCCTGCCACGCTACGCGCGCGGCAAAGGCGGGACGATCGAGGCGGTGCGCGGCGGCTTCGTCTTCCCCGACAGCAACGCCCATGGCAAGGGCGAGAACCCGCAATGGGTCTATACGGTGGTGTTCGACGGAGCCGAAATCTGGGGCGAGGGCGCCGATCCGACGCTCAGCGTCTCGATCGACGCGTGGGAGAGTTATCTTGAACCGGCATGAAGGCGCCTTGCCTGCGGGTTTCGACGAGCCGGTCTTCGCCGAGCCGTGGCAGGCCGAAGCTTTTGCCCTGACGGTGGCGCTACACGGCAAGGGCCTGTTCTCGTGGAGCGAATGGGCGGAGGCCTTATCCGCCGAGGTGAAGCAGCCGGGCGCCGCGAGCGACGGGCATGACTATTACGAGCACTGGCTGGCGGCGCTGGAGAAGCTTTTGGCCCGGAAGGGTGTCGCCGGCAAGACCGAGGTGGATGAGCTTGCCGCCGCCTGGGAACGCGCCGCGCACGCCACGCCGCATGGCAAGCCGATCCTGCTGGAGAACGATCCGGGGCTCTGACGGCCGGCTATATGCTGCCGAAAAAAAGGTCGGTTTATATTTCCGTTACCCCAGTTCGGGTTTCGTATTGGCAGTCGATTGCAAATATTAAGGCTGCCTGCGACCATGCAATCATGACGAAAATATCCGGCGCGCCATGGCCTTTGCTGCAAATAGCTATCGAGCCGAAGAGGAAGGCCGATGAGGAAAAGTTGCGTGTCGCCCTGTCGACGCTGGCCAACGAGGATCCGTCCTTCACCGTTAAGACCGACGAGGAATCGGGGCAGACGATCATTTCCGGCACAGATGAGCTTCACCTAGACATCATGATCGACCGCATCCGTCGCGAGTTCAAGGTGGAAGTCAATGTCGGCGCGCCTCAAGTGGCTTATCGCGAGACCATCACCCGCAAGCACGAGCAGGACTACACCCACAAGAAGCAGACCGGCGGTACGGGTCAGTTCGCTCGCGTGAAGATCTTGTTCGAACCGAACCCGGAAAGCAGCGAGTTCGTGTTCCAATCCAGGATTGTCGGTGGTGCGATTCCTAAGGAATACATCCCGGGTGTCGAGAGGGGCATCGGTAGCGTCATGACGTCCGGCCCGTTTGCCGGCTTCCCGATAATCGGCGTCAAGGCGACGTTGACGGACGGCGCCTACCATCATGCCGACTCTTCGGCGCTCGCATTCGAGATCGCCGGCCGCGCCTGTTTTCGCGAAGCCGCACCCAAGCTCGGCGTGCAATTGCTAGAACCGATCATGAAGGTCGAGGTCGTGATGCCGGAAAACTATGTCATTAGCATTGTCGGTGACCTGCACGGCCGTCGCGGTCTGGTCAAGAGTCGGATAAGCCGCGGCGAGGCCATCATCGTCAACGCGATGGTGCCGCTCGCCACCATGTTCAAGTATGTCGAAAACCTGCGCTCGATGAGTCGGGACAGCGCGACCTACGCGATGCAGTTCGACCACTACGCGCCCGTTCCCAGGGCTGACCGCGATCCACCGCCGCCCCCGGCAGTAGCCGCCCACGGCTGACTTCATACTCGCTGGGCTGAGTTCCGTTTGAGGCATCAGCGGCTTTGTTCTCTTTACGTTCCGATTGGCGGCTGGTAGCCTGAATTGTCGGAGGCGCTAGCAATTGCTGCCGACAACGGTCGATATGGCGGCCAATCTTGTCTTTCGCTTGCGAATCCGGTCTGTCGCACTGATGGAATTTTCTCCCCAACAGGACGAGGCTCTGAAGGCGGTCGGGCGCTGGCTCAAAGAGGGTCGGCCGCAGGTCTTTCGGCTGTTCGGTTATGCCGGCACCGGCAAGACGACCCTGGCGCGCTATTTCGCCGAGCATGTCGACGGGCAGGTGCAGTTCGCCGCCTTCACCGGCAAGGCGGCACAGGTGTTGCGCTCGAAGGGGGCGACCAACGCCCGCACCATCCATTCGCTGATCTATCGGCCGAAGGGCGAGGAATCTGTCGAGGACGAGGTGACCGGCAAGACATCGATGTCGCCGACCTTTTCGCTCAACCGGCAAAGCCCGATCGCACGCGCCAAGCTCGTCGTCATCGACGAATGCTCCATGGTCGACGAGCAGCTTGGCCGCGACCTGCAGAGCTTCGGCACGCCGATCCTGGTGCTTGGCGATCCCGCGCAGCTGCCGCCGATCTCTGGCGGCGGCTTCTTCACCGAACACGAGCCGGATGTGCTGTTGACGGAGATACACCGCCAGGCGCGCGACAATCCGATCATCCGGCTGGCGCTCGACGTTCGCGAGGGCCGGGAGTTCATGCATGGCGACTATGGCACGGCGCAGGTGATCGGCAGGGAAGCAGTCAACCAGGAGCTGGTGCTCAAGGCCGACCAGGTGCTGGTCGGCACCAACCGCACGCGCCGCCGCTACAATCAAAGGCTGCGCGAGCTGAAGGGGTTCAATGCCGACTTCCCGCAGGCCGGCGACAAGCTGGTTTGCCTGCGCAACGACCCGGCCAAGGGGTTGCTCAACGGTTCGCTGTGGAAGGTGATGACCTCGTCGCGCGAGACGGTGAAGCCCGGCATCAACCTTCTGGTCTCGCCGGAAGAGGACGATCCCGATCGCGGCGTCGCCAAGATCAAGCTGCTCAAGGCGGCGTTCGAGGATCCGGACGCCGAGATCCCCTGGCAGCAGAAGAAGCGCTTCGACGATTTCGACTATGGCTACGCGCTGACCGTGCACAAGGCGCAGGGTTCGCAGTGGAACGACGTCGTGCTGTTCGACGAGAGCTGGGCCTTCAAGGAGACCCGGCAGCGCTGGCTCTATACGGCGATCACCCGCGCCGCCGAGCGGCTGACGGTGGTGCGCTGAGGTTTTTGGCCATCAGGTCGGCCTTGCGCCAAGCCACTGCCAGGCGGCTTCCTCATCGTCGACGTCGAAGCGTCTGACTTCGAAAGGCAGCGTTTTCGGGAAGAGGCCGGCGACGAGCGAGGCCCAACTCGGCTCGCCGATGACGGCGCAACGCACGACATGTTCCAGCGCGTCTGCCACGCCCTGCTTGAGCGTGTCTTTTTTGATATTGGCCCAGTCGACGCTTTCCTCGTCGGTCAGCCTGATCAGCACGTCGATCCTCGGATGCAGCGCGTAGGCGGCCTCAAGCAGACCGAACAGGTTTTCCGCATCGGCCGGCGAGACATCACCGACGACGTCGATGGCGAAAAGCGCGTCGCGGTTGGTCTCGATGCGGCGGATCGCCGGCACGGCTTCGAGGAAATTCACTGGCAAATCCTTGTCTTAGCCTCCAACTATCCCCTGGAACACGCGAAACCCTCTATCTGTTCCCATCAAAGGCGGTATAGATGCCCGCCGATCCACTGGACCCCAGCCCATGCCCGCCAAGCTCTCGGTCAATCTCAACGCCGTCGCCATGCTGCGCAATCGTCGGGACCTGCCATGGCCGAGCGTCACCGGGCTTGGCCGCATCGCGCTTGCCGCCGGCGCGCATGGGCTGACGGTGCATCCCAGGCCCGACGAGCGGCACACCAGGCATTCCGATCTGCCCGAGATCAGGGCGCTGATCGACGACGAATTTCCGAAGGCCGAGTTCAACATCGAGGGCTATCCGACCGAGGATTTCCTCGCGCTCGTCGAAAAGAACCAGCCCGATCAGGTGACGCTGGTGCCGGACGACCCGGCGCAGGCAACCTCGGACCATGGCTGGAACTTCGTCGCCCAGGCGGCGTTCCTCACTCCGGTTGTCAAGCGGTTGAAGAAGGGCGGCTTCCGCGTGTCGCTGTTTGCCGACGCGGATCCGGACGGGGTCAACGCGGCGCGCGACACCGGCGCCGACCGCATCGAGCTCTATACCGGGCCATATGGAGGCTTCCATTCCGATTCAGCAAAGGCGGCGAAAGAACTGGAAAGACTGGGAAAAACCGCCGACGCCGCATTCAAGGCCGGGCTCGGCGTCAATGCCGGCCACGATCTGACCGTGAAAAACCTGCCGGCACTGGCCAAACGCATACCGGCATTGGCCGAAGTATCGATCGGACATGGGTTGACAGCGGATGCGCTGGAGTATGGCATGGCCGGCACGGTCGGGCGGTTCTTGAAGGCCTGCGGATGGTAGGGGACTTTGAGTAGTTTCGACAGTCTTGGTGCGTCCCGCGTGTTGCGGCGACGGCGGAGCGTGACGAATCCGGTGAAGTGGGGTTCATGGTGCTAGCCAACGCCGGCGAAACGGAATCCCTCGAGCGCTCGGGCCATGCCGAAACCGAACGGCAGCACAGCACCAAGGTTCTCATGCTTGGCGCGCTGGGCGTCGTCTATGGCGACATCGGCACGAGCCCGATCTATGCCTTCCGCGAGGCGCTGCATGCCTCGTCGAGCTCGGTCGCCCGCCACGACGTGCTAGGCGTGCTGTCGCTGATCGTCTGGGCGCTCACCATCATCGTCACGATCAAATATGTCGCCTTCGTGCTCAGGGCCGACAACAAGGGCGAGGGCGGCACGCTGTCGCTGATGTCGCTGGCGCGCAGCGCCTATCCGCCCGGCTCACGGCTTATCCTGGTGATCGGCCTTTGCGGGGCGGCGCTGTTCTTCGGCGATTCGATCATCACGCCGGCGATCTCGGTGCTGTCGGCGGTCGAGGGCCTGGAGGTCGTCACGCCGGCGCTCGATGCCTATGTGGTGCCGATTACGCTGATGATCCTGGCGGTGCTTTTCGCCGTGCAGCGCTTCGGCACGGGTAAGGTGGCGGCGGTGTTCGGACCGGTGACCGCGACATGGTTCGTGGCGATCGGCGCGGCCGGCGTCTATCATATCGTCGACGACCCGTCCGTCTTCCTGGCGATCAACCCCTATTACGCGATCTATTACCTGGCCACCACGCCGACCGGCGCTTTCGTCACCGTCGGCGCCGTGTTCCTGGCGGTGACCGGCGCCGAGGCGCTCTATGTCGACCTCGGCCATTTCGGCCGCAAGCCGATCGTCATGGCATGGTTCGCAATCGTCTTCCCTTGCCTGCTCTTGAATTATTTCGGACAGGGCGCATTCGTGCTCTCGCATGGCGGCAAGCCTACCAACCCGTTCTTCCAGATGCTGCCCGAATGGGCGCTGATGCCGATGGTGGGCCTGGCGACCGCGGCCACGGTCATCGCCAGCCAGGCCGTCATTTCCGGCGCCTTCTCGCTGACAAGACAGGCGGTGCAGCTCAATCTTCTGCCTCGTATCGAGGTGCAGCACACCTCCGAGATGCAGAGCGGCCAGATCTATATGCCAAGGGTCAACCTTCTGGTCGCGCTCGGCGTGATGCTTCTGGTCGTCGGCTTCGGCAGTTCGAGCGCGCTTGCCTCCGCCTACGGCATTTCGGTGACCGGCGAGATGCTGATGACGACGGTGCTTCTGTTCGTTGTCATGCGCTGGCTTTGGAAATGGCAGCTGGCGCTGGCACTGGCGCTGGCGATTCTGTTCGGCGTCATCGATCTCGGCTTCTTCTCGGCCAATGTCGTCAAGATCGTCGAAGGCGGCTGGGTGTCGATCACGGTCGCCTCCATCATGGGGCTGATCATGTGGACCTGGATCCGCGGCAGCCGCTATCTGTTCGACAAGACCCGCCGCAACGAGATACCGCTCGATTTCCTGGCCGCGAACCTGTTGAAGAAGAAGCCGCAGCTGGTGTCGGGCACCGCCGTGTTCCTGACCAGCGATCCGCTGAGCGCGCCGACGGCGCTGATGCACAGCCTGAAGCACTACAAGGTGCTGCACGAAAAGAACGTCATCCTGTCGGTGGTGACGGCGCCGCAGCCTACCGTGCCGGACAGCGAGCGCGTCAAGCTGGAGACGGTCAACGAGCTGTTCATGCGCGTGACGCTGACTTTCGGCTACATGGAGCAGCCCAACATTCCGCGCGCCCTGGCGATCTGCCGCAAGCAGGGCTGGAAGTTCGACATCATGACGACGTCCTTCTTCCTGTCGCGGCGCTCGCTGAAGGCCTCGCCCAATTCCGGCATGCCGATCTGGCAGGACCGGCTGTTCATCGGCCTGGCGAAGACGGCCGCGGACGCGACGGAGTATTTCCAGATTCCCACCGGGCGCGTGGTGGAGATTGGCACGCAGGTCGCGATCTGATCTTCAAGCCGGCACTTAGCGCGTTAGATTTGGATGGACCGGTGCGGGCCAAGCCCCGCGCTGGCGGCATGGGAGCCCTAACGCCAGGGCACTTGATATTGCACTGCAGCAAGCGTAGAGCACCGCGCATTTTATCGGAGTGTCGTCCATGGCCCTTGCCAATGGTGCTGAGGCAGAACCCGTCGACCAAACGGGTCATCCGGAAATGGAGCAACACAGCACCAAGGTGCTGATGCTGGGTGCGCTCGGTGTCGTCTATGGCGATATCGGCACCAGTCCGATCTACGCGTTCCGCGAGGCGTTGCATGCCTCGTCGGGTGGCGATGTCGCCAACCGCGCCGATATTCTCGGCGTGCTGTCGCTGATCATCTGGTCGCTCACCATCACGGTCACCGTGAAATACATCATGTTCGTGCTGCGCGCCGACAATCGCGGCGAGGGCGGCGTGCTGTCGCTGATGGCGCTGGCGCGCGGCAGCTTTGCGACGCGCTCGGCGATCGTGCTTGGCATCGGTATCGTGGGAGCATCGCTGTTCTTTGGCGACGCGGTCATCACGCCCGCCATCTCGGTGCTTTCGGCGGTCGAAGGCATGAATGTCGTCACACCTGCCTTCCAGCCCTATGTCGTGCCGCTGACGCTTTTGATCCTTGCGATGCTGTTTGCGGTCCAGCGCTTCGGCACCGGCGGCGTGGGCCTGGTCTTCGGCCCGGTGACGGCAATCTGGTTTCTCGCCATAGGTCTGTCCGGTCTCAATCACATCATCGACGATCCGGAAATCCTATGGGCCATCAGCCCGCATTACATCGTGGCCTTCTTCATCAATTCGCCTGATGTGTCCTTCGTCACGGTCGGCGCGGTGTTCCTGGCCGTCACCGGCGCCGAGGCGCTCTACGCCGACCTCGGCCATTTCGGCCGCAAGCCGATCGTGCTGGCCTGGCTTGCGATCGTGTTTCCCTGCCTGCTTTTGAATTATGCCGGGCAAGGCGCCTATGTGCTCGCCAAGGGCGGCACGGTCGGCCACCCGTTCTTCGAGATGAACGAGGGCTGGGCGCTTATCCCGATGGTGGTGCTGGCGGCGGCGGCGACGGTCATCGCCAGCCAGGCGGTGATCTCCGGCGCTTACTCACTGACCCGGCAGGCCGTGCAGCTCAACATGCTGCCGCGGCTCGAGATCCTGCACACGTCCGAAAAGCAGTCCGGTCAGGTTTATATGCCGCGTGTCAACATGCTGCTGGCGCTCGTGGTGATGCTGCTGGTGGTCGGCTTCGGCGAATCCAGCAAGCTCGCCTCGGCTTACGGCATCTCGGTCACCGGCAACATGTTGGTGACGACGACGCTGCTGTTCATCGTCATGACTCGCATCTGGAAGTGGAACATCTGGCCGGCGGTTGCCCTGACGGCAATGTTTGCGCTCATAGATATTGGCTTCTTCGCCTCCAACATCGTCAAGGTGTTCGAGGGCGGCTGGGCGTCGCTGGCCGTGGCCTTTGCCATCATCCTCGGCATGTGGACCTGGGTGCGTGGCAGCCGCTACCTGTTCGACAAGACGCGCCGCAACGAGATACCGCTCGATTTCCTGGCCGCGAACTTGTTGAAGAAGAAGCCGCAGCTGGTGTCGGGCACCGCCGTGTTCCTGACCAGCGATCCGCTGAGCGCGCCGACGGCGCTGATGCACAGCCTGAAGCACTACAAGGTGCTGCACGAGAAAAACGTCATCCTGTCGGTGGTGACGGCGCCGCAGCCTACCGTGCCCGACAGCGAGCGGGTGAAGCTGGAGACGGTCAACGAGCTGTTCATGCGCGTGACGCTGACTTTCGGCTACATGGAGCAGCCCAACATTCCGCGCGCCCTGGCGATCTGCCGCAAGCAGGGCTGGAAGTTCGACATCATGACGA
>NZ_RZTO01000216.1:0-8162 GCF_003997225.1 Mesorhizobium sp. M2C.T.Ca.TU.002.02.1.1 | reverse complement strand
GTGCTACAGCGGCGACACCGGCATCGGCAGCGCCTGCTACCTGCATCTGTGCGCCGCGCTCGGCTGGATCAGGGAACCCAACCAGTCGCTGTTTCGCATGCAGCCGATGGACATCATCGAGGAAGGTCCGTTTACGCCGAAGAACAACACCGTGCCGGTGCCGGAAGGGCATGGCCTCGGGGTCACGCTGTCACGGGAAAGGCTTGCCGCCTGCCACCGCGACTTCGTCGAGAACGGTGCCTGCAACAAATATCACGACCCGGAAAATCCCGGGACCTACCGCAGACTGCCGCTGAATTAGGAGGATGTCGAAAAGCTAGCAGGACTTATCTGGAAAAAGGCGGCCACAAGTCGCCTGGCCGACAGACAATTCATCAAGAAAATCTGACTTTTCCGTCCCAACGAGCGGATGGACCAGTCGGAACCGCATGCTACTGTACATCGACCGATACTGAGTGCCTGGACCGGAGAACTCCATGGAACTCGCAAATTGAATGCACCCGCCAACCACAACAACTGGGGAAAGGGCCTAGACCCATGAGCAAGAACTACCGCATTCTCGATCTCCTCCGCCGCGGGCGTACGCCGCTCGAAAACCACCTCATCGACGGCCTGGTCGACGGCCGCATCAGCCGCCGCGAATTCGTGCGCCACGGCAGCCTGCTCGGCCTGTCGCTGCCGCTGCTCGGCCGCATCGGCATGGCCGCCGGTTTCGGCGCCGCGCCCTCGCTCGCGCGCGCCGGCGCGCCCGGCGCCACCATCCGCGTCGGCAGCAGCGTGCCGGCCGCCGCGATCGACCCGGTCACCATCGCCGACGCCGGCGGCCTGCTCGTCATGCAGCAGGTCGCCGAGTTCCTTTGCGTCGACAGTCCGGACCTCGTTCTGAAGCCGGCGCTGGCCGAGAGCTGGTCGCCCAACACCGACGGCACGGTGTGGACCTTCAAGCTGCGCAAGGGCGTGAAATTCCATTCGGGCGGCGAGATGAAGGCCGACGACGTCGTGGCCAGCATCGACCGTCTCGCCGATCCGGCAAACTCGTCCAACGCGCTGTCGGTGTTCACCGGCATCCTGCAGAAGGGTGCCTCGAAGAAGGTCGACGACTACACCGTCGAATTCCACCTCGACGCGCCGAACGGCAACTTCCCCTACATGCTGTCGTCAGACAACTACAACGCCGTCATCATCCCGGCGAGCTACAAGGGCGGTTACGAACAGAGCTTCGACGGCACCGGGCCGTTCAAGATCGAGAAATACACCCCCAAGGTCGGCGCCTCCTTCGTGCGCAATGACGATTACTGGGGCGAGAAGGCTCTGCCGGACCGCACCGAATTCACCTTCTTCACCGACATCCAGCCACAGATCCTGGCGCTGCAGGGCGGCCAGATCGACATCATCAACCAGATGCCGGTGCTGGCGGGTGTCGCCGTGCTCAACGACCCGAATGTCGACATCATCAGCCTGAAGTCGTCGGCGCATCAGCAGTTGCATATGCATTGCGACGAAGGCCCGACGAAGGATGCCCGCGTGCGCCGCGCCATCGCGCTCTGCCTCGACCGCGAGAAGCTCGCCGCCGGCCTGATGAAGGGACGCTCGGCGCTCGGCAACGACAGCCCGTTCGCCGCCGTCTACCCTTCGACCGACACCAGCGTGCCGCAGCGCAAGCAGGATATCGCCCAGGCCAAGCAGTTGATGGAAGCGGCCGGCCTCGCTCAAGGCTTCAAGATGACGCTGACCACCGAGCGCTACCTGGAAATCCCGGAATACGCCCAGCTCATCCAGAACTGGGTCAAGGAAATCGGCATCGAGCTCGAGCTCAACATCCTCGACCAGAGCGCCTATTACGGCGATGCCGTGTTCGGCAAGTCGAACTGGCTGGATTCGGCGATGGGCATCACCGATTACGGCCACCGCGGCGTGCCCAATGTCTATCTCGCGGCGCCCTTGAAGAGCGACGGCACCTGGAACGCCGCGCATTTCAAGAACAAGGACTACGATCAACTGGCGACAAGCTATATCGCCGCCCTCGATCTCGAGGCGCAGAAGGCCGACGCCGGCAAGATCCAGAAGCTGCTGCTCGAGGAAACGCCGGTGATCTTCGGCTATTTCTACGACTACCTGACGGCGACGGCGAAAGGCGTGGCCGGCGTGCAGCCCACCGCCATGTCGCAGCTGTTCCTCGACAAGGCGTCGAAAGGCTGAGCATGAGGCAAGCGTAATCCCGCAAGCGCCGGCTTCGAAAGGGCTGGCGCTTCGCGGCCAAGCGCGACAGGGTGCCAAGCGCCTTGCCCGTAGATGGCCGTAGCGGGATGATGCGACCGATGGGAACCGCTACCCTGCTCACCACAATGCATTGGGGGACCTACGAGGTCCGCGCCGAGAACGGCCGGCTCGTCGGCGTCGAGCCATGGAGCGGCGATCCTGACCCGTCGCCGATCGGCCGGTCGATGCTCGGCACGGTGCAGGGCGAGTTGCGCGTCGCCCGCCCGGCCATCAGGCGCGGCTGGCTGGAGGGAAACAGGTCCAGCCCGGCAAGCAGGCGCGTCGACGAACCCTTCGTCGAAGTCTCCTGGGAAACCGCGCTCGACATCGTGGCCGCCGAGCTACAGCGCGTCCGCTCGACGCATGGCAACAGCGCGATCTATGCGGGCTCGTATGGATGGGCGAGCGCCGGGCGCTTCCATCATGCGCAGGGCCAGGTCCACCGCTTCCTCAACACGATCGGCGGCTATACCGGCTCGGTGCTGAGCTATTCCTATGGCGCGGCCGAGGTCATCCTGCCGCATGTGTTGGGCGGCACCGACGCGCTGACCGGCAACCACACCACCTGGGACGGGATCGAGCGGCACGCCAAGCTGATCGTCGCCTTTGGCGGGCTGCCGTGGCGCAACACGCAGGTGCAGGGCGGCGGATCGGCGCGGCACGAGGCGTCGGCGGCGTTGCGCAACGCGGTCGCCAACGGCGCGCGGCTCATCAACGTCTCGCCGGTGCGCGACGACGCGCCGCGCGGCGTCGAGACCGAATGGCTGCCGCTGAGGCCGAACAGCGACACCGCCGTGATGCTGGCGCTCTGCCATGTGCTGATCCGCGAGGGACTGCACGACGAGGCGTTCCTGGCGCGCTACTGCACCGGCTTCGACACGGTGCGCGCCTACATACTAGGCCAAAGCGACGGCCAGCCGAAGGACCCGGCGTGGGCGGCGAAACTCAGCGGCGTCGACGCGGCGACGATCGATGCGCTCGCTCGCGACATGGCCGCCAAGCGCACCATGCTGATGGCCAGCTGGTCGCTGCAGCGCGCCGACCATGGCGAGCAGCCCTATTGGGCGGCGATCACGCTGGCCGCGCTGCTTGGGCAGATCGGACTGCCGGGCGGCGGCATCGGCTTCGGCTATTCCTCGACCAACGGCGCCGGCAGGCCGGAGATGGGGTTCCGCTGGCCCTCGGTGCCGCAGGGCAGGAATGCCGTGGCGCATTTCATCCCGGTCGCGCGCATGGCCGACCTGCTGCTCAATCCCGGTGGATCGTTCGACTTCAACGGCGCCAGGCTGACCTATCCCGACATCAGGCTCGTGTACTGGGCCGGCGGCAATCCGTTCCATCACCATCAGGACCTCAACCGCCTGGTCGAAGCCTGGCAGCGGCCCGAGACTGTGATCGTCAACGAGCAATTCTGGACGGCGACGGCGCGTCACGCCGACATCGTGCTGCCGGTGACGACGCCGCTGGAGCGCAACGACCTCGCCTTCTCGAACCGCGAGAACCTCATCGTCGCCATGAAGCAGGCGATCGAGCCGTTCCAGCAGGCGCGCGACGATTTTGCCATCTTCGCCGACCTCGCCGCGCGGCTCGGCACAAGCGAAGCCTTCACCGAAGGACGCGGCGCCGACGAATGGATCCGCCATCTCTACGGCCAGGCGTTAGAGAATGCCAATGCCGCCGGCGTGGAGATGCCGCCCTTCGAGCGCTTCTGGCAGGACGGTTATGCCGAGCTCGCCCGTTCGGTGACGTCGCAGACCTTCCTTGGCGCGTTCCGCGCCGATCCAGAGCGGCATCCGTTGGCCACGCCGTCCGGGCGCATCGAGCTGTTCTCGGCAACGATCGAGTCCTTCAGCTATGACGACTGTCCCGGCCACGCCGTCTGGCGCGAGCCGCGCGAATGGCTCGGCAATGAGAACCTTGCCGAACGGTTTCCCCTGCATCTGCTGTCACCGCAGCCGGCCGACAAGCTGCACAGCCAGTACGACCACGGGTCGGTCAGCCGGGCGAGCAAGGTCGCGGGCCGCGCGCCGCTGCTGATCAATCGCGAGGACGCGGCGGCACGCGGCATCGTGGACGGCGCGGTGGTCAAGGTTTTCAACGAGCGCGGATCGTGCCTCGCCGGCGCCGTGCTCACCGACAGCCTGATCCCCGGCGTCGTGCAACTGCCGACCGGAGCCTGGTTCGACCCGGCACGGCCAGGCGAGCCGGAAGGCCTCGAAAAGCACGGCAATCCGAATGTGCTGACGCCCGACCGCGGTACGTCGCGGCTTGCGCAGTCGCCGACCTGCAATTCGACGCTGGTTCAGGTGTCGCGGTTTACGGGAACCGTTCCGCCCGTGACAGCCTTCGATCCGCCTGCCACTATTGATTTGTCCGATTTGCCCGGCATTTTCGGGCGCAAAGGTCTTTCATAAGGAGACGACGCCATTCCAGCTTTCCTCGTCCGGCGCCTGGCACTGTCGCTCGTCACGCTGTTCCTGCTCAGCGTCATGGTGTTCCTCGGCGGCCAGGTGCTGCCCGGCAATGTCGGGCGTGCCATCCTGGGGCCGTTCGCCGACCAGCGTGCGGTGGATGCGCTGAACCATTCGCTCGGCGTCGACCGGCCGCTGCTCGTCCAATATGGAAGCTGGATCTGGAACTTCCTGCATGGCGACATGGGCACGTCCTATGTGTTCCGCGCGCCGGTGGCGCCCTTCGTCGTCGATGCGCTTGGCAACTCGATGAAGCTGGCGCTGGTCGCCTTCGTGCTGGTGGTGCCGATCGGCATCCTGGGAGGCGTGGTCGCGGCGCTCAATTTCAACCGGCCGCTCGACCGCATCATCAGCCTTGGCGGTTTGTCGGTCACGGTGCTGCCCGAGTTCGTCACCGGCATCATCCTGATCCTGATCTTCGGGGTGTGGCTGCGCTGGCTACCGATCGCCGCCGCCTGGCCGAAGGGCGCCGGCTTCTTCACCCAGCTCTACTACCTCATCTTGCCCTCGCTGCCGCTGTTCCTGGTGCTGTTCGGCTACATCGCGCGCATGGCGCGCTCCGGCATGATCGAGGCGCTCGATTCCGACTATACGAGGACGGCCGTGCTCAAAGGCCTGCCGTGGCGCACGGTGATCTGGCGCCATGTGCTGCGCAACGCGCTGTTGCCGACCATCACCGTCATCGCCACCCAGACCGGCTATCTCATCGGCGGCCTGGTGGTGATCGAGACTTTGTTCCGCTACCAGGGCATCGGCTCGCTGATCTTCACCGCCGCGCGCGGCAAGGACTTTCCGATGCTGGAGGCCGGCATTCTTACCATCGGCATCGTTTATGCGGTGGCGACCTTGGTCGCCGACTTCCTCTATTCCGTGCTCAATCCGCGCATCCGGCTGGGAGCAGAGCAATGAGCACGACCGACACCCCCGTCAGCCTGCCGACGCCCGACACCGCGCAGCGCAGCCCCTGGGGCGAGGTGCTGCATTCGCTGCTGCGGTCCGGTACCTTCCTGACCGGGCTTGCCATCGTCGTCTTCTGGATCGTCTGCGCGCTGTTCGGCCAGCACTTCGTCCCCTACGATCCGCTGGCAAGCGACATCATCGATGCGCTGACGCCGCCGGCGGCCAATCATTGGTTCGGCACCGACCAGCTCGGCCGCGACGTGTTCTCGCGCGTCATTGTCGGCTCGCGCGACATCCTCACCGTGGCGCCGCTCGCGACCATCCTCGCCACCATCGCCGGCACCGCGCTCGGCCTCGTCATCGGCTATTTTCGCGGCATCGTCGACGACATCGTCAGCCGCGTGCTCGAAGCCTTCATGGCGATCCCGGTGGTGATCATCGCGCTGCTCGCCATCGTAGCGCTGGGCACCTCCAAGATCACCGTCATCGTCGTCATCGGCCTGAGCTTCGCGCCGATCATCGCCAGGACGGTGCGTTCGGCGGTGCTGGCCGAACGCGAGCTCGACTATGTGGCCGCGGCAAAGCTGCGCCACGAGGGCGCGCTGCATACGATGTTCGTCGAGATCCTGCCCAACGTCATCCCGCCGATCCTGGTCGAGACGACGGTGCGGCTTGGCTATGCCATCTTCGCGGTCGCGACCCTCTCTTTCATGGGCTTCGGCATCCAGCCGCCGTCGCCCGACTGGGGCCTGTCGATCTCCTCCAATTACGGCATGATCGGCGGCGGCTTCTGGTGGACGGTGCTGTTCGATGCCCTGGCCATCGCCTCGCTGGTGATCGGCGTCAACCTGGTGGCCGACGGCGTGCATGGAGCGCTCAATGACTGAGCCCAAGCAAGCCGCCAACGCACTCGAGCTGAAGGACCTTTCGGTCGCCTATCGCGTCGGCCGCCGCAACCGCGCGGTGCTGCGCAACGTCAACCTGACCATCAAGGCCGGCGAGGCCTACGGGCTGGTCGGCGAATCCGGCTGCGGCAAATCCACCGTCGCGCTTTCGGTGGTGCGCTACCTGCCGCGCAACGGCTCCATCACCGGCGGCTCGATCGCGCTCGACGGCAAGGACGTCATGAAGCTGGATGCGGAGGCGCTCAGGCGGGCCCGCGCCGACAGCGTGTCGATGGTCTACCAGGACCCCGGCAAGGCGCTGAACCCGTCGCTGCGCATCGGCCGCCAGCTGACCGAAATCTTCGAGCTCGCCGGCATTGCCGGACAGGCGGCCGAGGACAAGGCGCTCGCCATGCTGAACCGGGTGCGAATCTCCGACCCGGCAAGCGTCATGCAGCGCTATCCGCATCAGCTCTCCGGCGGCATGCAGCAGCGCGTGGCGATCGCCATGGCCTTGGCCAACGACCCCTCGATGCTGATCCTCGACGAGCCGACCACCGGCCTCGACGCCACGGTCGAGGCGGAGGTGCTCGACCTGATCGGCCAGTTGCGGCGCGAGCTGTCGGCCTCGATCCTGTTCATCAGCCACAACCTCGCCGTCGTCTCCAACATGTGCGACCGCGTCGGCGTGCTCTATGCCGGCATGCTGGTCGAGGAAGGCTCGACCAGGGACGTCTTCAACGATCCGCGCCATCCTTACACGGTGGCGTTGCTGCGCTGCCTGCCGCGCGGCGGCCAGCGCAAGGACCAGGGCCGCCTCGACACCATCCCGGGCTTCCTGCCCGGCATCGGCGCCAACATCGTCGGCTGCGCCTTCGCCGACCGCTGCGCTCTGGCCACCGAACGCTGTCGCGCCGAGCCGCCGCCGCTCTACGAGCTTGGCGACGGCCGCCTGTCGCGCTGCCACTATCACAACAAGGCGCAGTCGCTGCCGCGCGCAACGCCCGCCGAGATCGCCGCCGCCCAGCCTAAGCAGGCGCCGCCTGTGCTGCAGGTCGAAGGGCTGAACAAGACCTATGCCAGCCACGGTCGTCCGCTGCGGGCGGTGAAGGATGTCTCGGTCAGCCTGCGGCCCGGCGAGACGCTCGGCCTGGTCGGCGAATCCGGCAGCGGCAAGACGACCTTCGCGAGGCTTCTGCTCGGCCTTGTCCCGCCGGACGAAGGCGGCTCGATCGAGCTCGAGGGCAAGAAGCTCGCGCCGCGGCTCGCCAGCCGCTCGGAAGACCAGGTCAAGGCGGTGCAGATCGTCTTCCAGAACCCGGACTCCGCGCTCAACCGCTCGCATTCGATCCGGCATATCCTCAGCCGCGCCTTGAAGCAGCTGGGCGGGCTCACCGGCAAGAAACTGGACAACCGCCTGGAAGAGCTGGTCCGCTCGGTGCGGCTCACCGACCGGCACCTGGCGGTCAAGCCGCGCCAGCTCTCGGGCGGGCTGAAGCAGCGCGTGGCGATCGCGCGAGCCTTCGCCGGCGATCCGCGCATCGTGGTGTGCGACGAGCCGACCTCGGCGCTCGACGTCTCGGTGCAGGCGGCGATCCTCAACCTCCTGGCCGACCTGCAGTCGAGACAGGATGTCTCCTACATCTTC
>NZ_RZTO01000215.1:0-8166 GCF_003997225.1 Mesorhizobium sp. M2C.T.Ca.TU.002.02.1.1 | reverse complement strand
ATTTAGAAGTTGCCGCTCAGCCTGATGATGAATAACGAGATCGTTCACGTTCACGCCGGGATTCGCTTGAGCATACCCTTTCCTGTAGTCATTTGTAATCGCTTCGCCGAACTTTGCGCCGGGGATATCCACGCGGTCCGGATCTCTGGCGAATAGGCCCCCTGCCACCTCAGCTATCATCTTACGGTCCAGCTTTGACTTCCGAGGCGAG
This sequence comes from Mesorhizobium sp. M2C.T.Ca.TU.002.02.1.1, assembly GCF_003997225.1. Taxonomy (NCBI): domain Bacteria; kingdom Pseudomonadati; phylum Pseudomonadota; class Alphaproteobacteria; order Hyphomicrobiales; family Phyllobacteriaceae; genus Mesorhizobium; species Mesorhizobium sp. M2C.T.Ca.TU.002.02.1.1. The sequence goes on along the minus strand of NZ_RZTO01000215.1, from coordinate 7,955 downwards.
CGGGCTGTCTGGCGTCCGCCCCGCGTGGGACTGGACGTCGACACGTGAGAGAAGGCGTCAGGGTCAGAGACCGGAAGTTCTCGGGCGGCGCCACGCGACTTCGTGAGTTGCTCAGAAAAGTCCTCCGGCTGAGGCTTTGCTATCGGAATGCCCTCATCGCCATATAGCGAGTCAACTGGATTGAGGGCAGGCTCGGAAGTTGGCATCTTGGCCACTGCCGAATTGCCGATGGATCGTTCCGCTTGCGCTGCCGCTTGGGAACCGACCGCCTCAACTGCGCGCGGTACTGCACGTTCAATAAGTCGCCCAACCCCGGGTACCGGTATCGCCCAGCTCAATGCGTCACCGCCCTGACGCATCATCACCTTTTCGGTGCTGTTCGCTGGCTCGTAGTAACCTTGGCCGAAATCGGGACGCTCGGTTGATCCAAGGGAAACAACGTAGCCAGCCCCTTTGATCAATTTGCCGGCGAGTATGCCGGCATTCGCAGTCTTCTTGCCAATGGCCTTGGCGTCCGCTTGAAACACCTCGCTCGGAGAAAGGCCCGGCTTACCGCCCGGCAGGATGCCGCCCAGGCCGGCCTGATCCAATTCCCGGACCAGAGCTGCCTGCGCGACGGCACCTTTCGTATGCCGGAACAACTCGCTCACCTTTGCGTAGTTGTCCATTAAGTCCATACTTCCACTGTCGCGATCTTGGGTGAGCTTGAGCAGCCTCGATAACGGCACGGGCTGTAGATTTTCATCGTTAATACCCAATGCTTTTTGCTGGGCGATAGACAGCTCTATTGTCCTGTCATACGTGTCTTGGTCGTAATCCCCTGGATCAGAAGGTCCATTGCCAAATACAGTCTTCCAGCGCGACGAGATTTCTGGAGACAAATCGCTGACGTAACCGCCAGAGTCGACACGTCTCATCTCCAGGACCAGTTTTCCCGCGATGGCCGGCGCCGTCGGCGGGCGAATGGGCGACGGCATCGGCCTCGGCCTGGGCGAGCTCCCCGTTCAGCCGGCGCGCGGCGATCTCGGTGTCGAAGGCCTGCTGCTGCGCCTTGCGCTGCGCGTAGCGCTCGGCGGCGGCCTGCCACCGGTCGCCGAGTTGCCGCATCGCCTCGCCGACCGGCGAGGAGTCTGGATATTGCACCGCATTGCGGTATCGAGCCGGCGCTCGCCGACAAAAAGAGGAATGATGTGGACCATCTCAGTAGAGCCCCGTGTAGCCGCCGATGATGGCCCTGCTCGCTCGAGGCGAGAGCGACGACCCGCCGAAGGTCACGGACTTGGCCGGATCGTAGAGGCCCGACAGACCGTCGATGAGGCTGCCGCCAGCCTTGAAGATAGAGGTCGTCATCGCCTGCTTGCCCTGGAAGCGCGATATGGCGGCCTGGGTGTTGAGGTTGTTCTGGCGTATCTTCGAGCCGTATTGGATCGCATCGAGATCGACCTGACCCTGCCGGGCGTTCGCCGCGAGCACCTCGGTCGGTGACCCCGCTATGCCGACTCCGGAAGCGCCCGCCTGGGCGCGCGCCTGGGCTTCGAGCAGGTCCTGCTTGCGGCGTTCCTGTCTCTGCTCGAAGGCGGCGCTTTGCGCTTCCGCCTGCGCCTGCTGCTCGTAAGCCTTGGCCTGGTAGTTGGCCAATTGCTGCTGCTGCGCGCCCTGCATCAGGGCGCCGCCGACCGAAATGGCCGTTCCGAGTAGAGCTAACGTGCACATGGTTCAGCCTCGCAGGGTCTTGGGTTTCTTGGTTGCGCCCGCGACAGGCGCGCGGAGCGCCGGGCGCGGGTCGAGTGCGCCGCCAGAGTTCATCAGCGAAAGGAGTTGCCGGTCGGCCGCGAGGCCGGCGCGGCTGAGGCGCGCTGGAGGCGCCGCGCGCGGGCCGGCCATGGCGGCGCGGCGGGTGGCGGCGAGGCTCACTTTCAGGCGCGGCAGGCCGGCGGCGTCGAACAGGCCGTTGGCGGTGGCGATGGCGCGCGACAGCGCATCGGCCTCGAACAATTCCTCGCGCAATTCCTCGACCAGGCGGCGGGCGGCGCGCCAGCGGGAACCGAGCAGTGCCGCCTTGCCTTCGATCTCCTCGGCCAGCGCCGCGATGTCCGCGCGGGCCTCGCTCTCCGCAGCCGCGGCTTGGCGGCTGCCGGCGGCGGCGATTGTTCGTTCCAGCAACGCGATGCTGTCGTTGCAGTCGTCGAGCGCGGCCCGCGCGGAGGCGAGATCGCCATCGCCGAGAATGGCGCGGTCTTCCGCTTGCTTGAGGTTCTGCCGGTTTGCGACGGCTTGGCTGAGATAGGTGTCGAGCAGAGCAATGACCGCTGCGAAATCCGCAGCCGTCCGCGCCCTGCCGAGAGCTTCGGCATGGGATGTCATGAGTGGGTTCCTTGGTGGGATTGGTAATCTCCCCCCTCGAGGGGGAGATTTAAGGTTCCGCGTCGAACACAGGCGTGAACGCCCGGATCGTGCAGGGCGTGGGGTTGACGTGGCGGATTTTCACCCTGCCCTGCCCTTCCCAGCTGTCGTCGATCGGCACCTCGACATTGCCGGTGTAGAGCTTGGCCTTGCCGTCGGGCGCGACGATCGAGGGCATGCGCACGGCCTCCCAGCGGCCGCGCATGAAGGACTGGACCTGAAGCCCCGTCGTGTCGGTCTCGAGCAGCGACAGGATGAGCTTCGCCACTTTCTTGCGGCGGCCGATCAGCGAGCCGTCCTGGCCGCCGACATCGAGCTCCAGCGTGTCGGCCTGCGCCTGGAAGGCAAGTCCGACCTGCCATTTGGCGGCGGTTGCGCCGCCAGGCAGCGTCACCTGACCGGACGCGACGGTGAGATCGTGAAAAACCTTGCCGTCGGCTAACACGTCGACTTTCTTGCCATCGAGGTGGCCGAGGCCGGAGACGACGTTGACCGCGGCGCCGGAATAGGTCAGCCCGCAATCGACCTGGAAGGCGTCTTCCAACGCGCCGTATTCGAAGGGCGTCTGCATCACCTCGATGTAGCGTTTGGTCACGCCGCCGATGGTACGCCTGACGATCAGCCAGATGTCGTCGACGCCGTTCTGTCCGGGCGTGACCACCGCGCTCTCGACGAGCGCCCAATCGGAGCTGGAAAACGTTCCGCCGATGCGATGGCGGTGCATGCCGCGAACTTCCTGGCTCGGCTGGTGCGTGTATCCCCCAAGCTCTCCGTTATCCAGCGGAAACCAAAGGATTGGGTCCGGGTCCGTCTGGTAGGCGAGCTCTACGACACCTTTCTTCGGGATGTGCTCCGATATCTGGCCGATGTCGTCGGATTGATAACGGGTGGTCTGCACCTGCGTCAGCTCCGCGATCGAACGGCGCGAGCGCGTAACATAGAGGAAGGACTGGCCGGCATCGACCGGGCGGATGCGGGCGCAACCGAAGGTGCGCGAGCGGCGGTTCTTGAACGAGGAAGGCGTCAGCGCCTCGTCTAGGCCGGATCCCGACAGCGCGCGGATGCCGCCCGATGTGCCGATCAGAAGCGCGCCGTCGGAATCGGCGATCCAGACGATGTCGTTGGCCTGGCCGCCGCCGGCCTGGATGAATTCCAGCGCATCGTCGTCCTTCTCGCCGAGCGCGAAATTGTCGAAGTCGCCGGTGACCGATGCATAGACCGAAAAGCGCCGGCTGAAGGCCAGCCGCTCCTCGTAGAGCGATCCCGATTCCACATATTTTCCCGGCACGAACGTGCCGAGACGCCAGCGGGTGATCGGCGTGAGGTCCGGCAGCGAATGTCCGTAGAGCCTGATGGTGACAACGGTGGTGCTGACGACGCTCGCGATCTTCGCCCAGCGCCAGATGCCGTCCGAGCCCAGCAGCCGGATCGCGCGCCCGACATCGGTCGATTGGAAGCCTGCTGCGTCATTGACGCCGAGCGTCGATGACGCAGTGAGACTGAACGGCGTCATGCTGTCGCCGGCCTCGTGCCAGCCCATACGATGGATGGCGCTGTCGTTCTGGTTGCTGTCGTTCGATGCCGACCAGTTCAGGCGATAGGATTGGAACGCGATCTTGTTAGCGCATTCGTAGAACCGACGCTCACTTCTGGACCATCCGCTTTCGGCTGACCGGGTGTCGATAACGACCCAGTTGCTGCCGTCGTAGCCCTCGAAGGTCCACGATATGGGCGTATACTCGGGATTGCCGGCCACAGCCGCGATCCAGTAGGCATCGCAGACTTTCGTGGCCGACCCGGAAAAGTCATAAGCAAGCCAGCCGTTGCCGTGATCCGGGTCATAAAAGTCGCTCGCGCCACTGCTGAACGGTCCCCATTCATTGCCGACGGAATAGGCGCCCGAAACCGTGCCGCTTGGCGTGGTCAGGCCGGTCATGATCGGATGGACGGCGCCGGTTTGCGCCGGTGTCATCGTCGTTCCGGTATCGTTGATGTCGTCGTATGGCCCATCCAGAAACTGGAAATCGGCCAGCGTCCAGGTGGTGTGCGCCTCGCGCGTCAGTACCTTAGGCGGATAGTTCCGATGCGTGATCCACATCTGGTCGGCCGACTGCACATAGGCAAGCTCGAAAAGATCCGCCTCGAGATAGGGCGAGGCGATCTCGACCGTGCCGACGCGCGCGCTATAGGCGTAGACGCGGATATACTGATCGCCGAATTCCAGGCAGTAGGCCTGATCGGAGGAGAAGATGAAGGGAATGCCGCGGGTCTTCTTGGCCGAGTTCTTCACCTCGTTGACGAAGTAGGTGCCGCCACGGGCGCGGATGCCGCCATGCGGAAGCGTCACGAAGTTCTCGCATTTTGCGAGCGCCGCGCGATAGAGCTCGAGCGAGGCGCGCGAGTGGAGCCTCGGCGAGATCTCGCCGCGGGTGAAGACGTCCTGGACCGGATAGAGCGCAGTCATCAACGAAGACTCCGGAAATCGCCGCGCCTGGTCGCCCAGGCGCCGGCATAGAGCCGGCCGCCACGCTGGATGGCGTCGGCGCTGAAGGCCGCGTCAAGCGCGCGGTCGTAGGCCGCCCGGGCGATATCGATCATGCCGGCCTTGTGGGTCAGCGGATGCACTGTTTTGATCGCCAGCGCCGCCACGAGCACTTCGGTGAACAGCGCGTCCCAGTCGTTCGGGTCGGTCAGATTGGCGATGTAGCGGATGGTCAGCGGCCCTGGCTGGTCGCAATAGATGAGCCCCGCCTCCTGGCGCCAGGAGATCGGCTGCCCGTCGGGCTCGCCATTGGCGGTCAGCGGCAGCGGGCGGATGCAGTCGGCCGGCAATTCGTAGACATAGTTCAACGTGCAATCGCCGGAGCCGGTGTCGGCGCCCGTAACCTGCGCCGAAAGGATGGCGAACACCCAGGCGTGCTTGGCGAGCTCGCCTTCTCGGGTGAGATCGAGGTGAAGATTGAGCAGGCGCGCCGCCTTGACGTCCTGGTCGAGACTGTCGATCGGCGCCTCGTCGAGAACGGCTAAGGCCATGTTGGCGATGTCGAGCGGGGTGATGGCCATGGGTCGGTGATCCGTGTGGGAGGTGATGCTTGGGTTCCTCGCCCCCGCAACGCGGGGGAGAGGTGTCTCGGCGAAGCCGAGAGGGAGAGGGGGACGCCCTGTGCGAAACCAGAACCGGCTGAAGACGCAGCTCTTCGCGTTTCGCGAAGGTCGCTCCCCTCTCCGGCCGCTTCGCGGCCACCTCTCCCCCACTTTCGTGGGGGCGAGGAAAACCGGGCGCCTTACGCCTCGGTCGTCTTCAGCGCGATGAAGCTCATGTTCTTCACGCTGGATGCCGTGCGGTCCCAATTCGCCGCCAGCGCCAGCTCGGCGTCGGTGGCGAACTCGCCCGCGGTGGAAGCATCAAGGAAGCGCGTGCCGGGAACATGCGCCACGAAATGCCGGCGGCCGACCATTTCGGTGACGCCGCCGCCATGGCCCTGGCGCGGCTTGCGGTCGAACTCCAGCGGGCCGCCTTCGGAATTGACCGGCAGCTCGTTCCACAGGATCGCCTTGTCCTTGAACATGAAGGCTGTGTAGACGCCCGCCGCCTGCGGGATGTCGTCGTCGACCACGCAGCGCAGCCCCATGTAATAAGGGATGAGCGGCCCGCCCTGCTCCGAGGACGGCACATAGTCGATGAGGTCGGCGAGCTTCAGCGCCTTCATCTGCTTGGAATGCATCCAGATGGTGCGGAACTTGTCGGCACGGTCGCCCATCAGGTAGGCCGCCTCGATGATGTCGGTGTCGACGATCGAGGCGCCGGTGGTGCGCACCAGGTCGCCGCCATCGTTCGCCACATTGTCGGCGAGCACGCCCTTGAGGATGCCGAGCAGGGTGAGCTTGTTGGCGCGCTGCCAGTATTCGGTCTGGCGCCGCACGATGAGCTTCTGCGGATCGTCGCCGGCCAGGATCGCGGTCAGGTCCGGAACGCCCCAGGCCTGGGCCCGCACGTTGCGGGCGGCGACCTCGCGGCGCGAGCCGATCTTCTTCATCTCGATGGAATCGGCCGGATCGTCATTGACCGGCTCGGACGGATCGTTGCCGAGGTCCTTCCAGCCGGGCATGTCGACCGAGCGGCCGCCCATCGACAGCTTCGAGGAAATGGCCGGATCGGAAAACAGGATGCCGGCCTGAAAAATTTCGAGGGACTGGACGTGCTCCTCGAACGAGTACTGGGCATAGACGGACGGAACGATCGCGTCCGCGATGCGGGTATAGGCGTCTGCCATTTGGTCTTTCCTTTGAGGTTGGTGAGATGGGGCCGGCGGCTAGAGCGGGTTGTTGGGCATCCAGAGATCCGGGTTTTCGCCCGCATCCCTGGCCAGCCGCCGGGCGCGTTGAGGGTCGCTTTTGACAAGGGCGGAGATGGCCGAGATGTTGCGCTCGCCGGCGGCGTTGCGCCGGAAGGGGTTTTGGCCCCTGGGCGCTCCGTCGGCGTCGATCGTGTCTTCGCGGAACATCGCCTCGCCGATCGCATGGAAGGCGCGGGCGATCTGCGGATCGGTCAGCGCGCCATCCGGCAGAAGGATGCCCTTCTGCTTGTAGGCGTTGACCAAGCCCAGCTTCTTCATCGCCCGGTTGGCGACCTCGAGCTTCTGGCGAAAGCCATCGCTGTCGGTCGGCCCCCAGTCGCGCACCAGCTCGTCATGGGTTCCCTCGACCGAGCGCGACAGCGCCGCCTGCTGCTGCGCCGCCTGCTCGGCCATGTAGCCGACGAAGCGGTCGTGATAGGCTTGGGCGATCTTCGGGCTGGCGCCCGCTTCCACCGCCCAGGCCTTCGAGGCATTGGCGAGCTCGTCCGAATAGGCGAAGTTCTCCGGCAGGTTTTCGGGCCGCCGGTACTCGACCTTCTCGGCCGAGGTCAGCGGACGCATCGCCTCCGGCAATCTGGAATGGAACCTGTCCCATTCCTCCTTCGGCGCGTCCTTTGACGGAACGCGCAGGCTTTCGCCCTGCTGACGCTCCAGTTCCGCATAGGATGTGAAAACCCGATCGAGGCTTTCGGCCCTGGTCCAGCCCTTGGCTTCAGCGAGCTTGCGGTTGCCTTCGGAAAGACCGTCAAACCAACTTCTGCCGGCCGCCGGGGCGGACCCGTTGTCCCCGGAAGCCGGAGGCGTCGCCAGGTTGCCCGCCGGCCGCGAAGCCACGGACCCGGCCTCTGCCAGATCTGTCATGATTGAGATTCCTTTGTTGAGAGATTCGAAGACGCAGATGGAGGAGCGCCGGCGGCGCAGCTGCCAATCTCCCCCTTGTGGGGGAGATGGCCGGCAGGCCAGAGGGGGCGCGAAGAAACGCGACCCATCGCCTTCGTCATCCTAGGGCGGAGCGAGGAGCGTAGCGACGAGCGCAGACCCTAGGATCCATGCCGTGGCGCTAAAGCGTTGAAGCGGTTAAGAATTCTGCTCCGTAGCGCTCTTCGGCGATTGTCACGGCATGGATCCTCGGGTCAAGCCCGAGGATGACGAAGTGCAGGTATGCGGCAATACGAGCATGAATACGCCGGCGGG
>NZ_RZTO01000214.1:0-8180 GCF_003997225.1 Mesorhizobium sp. M2C.T.Ca.TU.002.02.1.1 | reverse complement strand
GTTCCGCATCGCCCCGCCGCTGACGATCTCCGAGGACGAGCTCGATCTCGGATTGCGCACCATCTCCGACGCGATCGAGGCGGTGCTGTCCACCGGCGCCGGCCGCCCAGGCATCGCCGCCGAGTGACGGGCAGGGACCTATGAACGAAGCGAGCATGACCGAACAGGCCTCGGGCGACGCGCCAGACCGGGACGCGGCGGCCGGCACCATCCGCGTGCTTGTCGCCAAGCTGGGGCTGGACGGGCACGACCGGGGCGCCAAGGTGGTTGCGCGGATCCTGCGCGATGCCGGCATGGAAGTCGTCTATACCGGCCTCTACAAGTCGCCGGGCGAAGTCGTGGCGGCGGCGGTCCAGGAGGACGTCGACGTCATCGGCGTCAGCCTTCTTTCCGGCTCGCATGTTCCGCTGTTCCGGGAGTTGGGGCGCTGCCTGCGCGAAGAGAAGGCCGATCACATCTTCGTCGTCGCCGGCGGCGTCATTCCCGAGCAGGACTATGCCGCCCTGTGGGACAGCGGCGTCGATGCGATCGTACCGCAGGAGGCGCGGGCCGAGCTGATCGTGACGACGATCAGGAGCCTGATCGCCGCTCGTGGCCGCGTATGACCCTCTCCATGCCTTCGCGACCGGTGAAGCGCGCGGCATACAGGCCATCGATCGAGCTCGTGCCCGAGATACTCGCCGGCAACGTTGCGTCCATCGCCCGCATGATCACGCGCGCCGAGGCGGGCTATCCGGAAGCCGCGCCCGCGCTGGCGGAAATCTACAGGCATACCGGCAAGGCGCATATCGTCGGCATCACCGGCGTTCCGGGAGCGGGCAAGTCCACGCTCGTGTCTTCCCTCATCCGGGCGTTCGCGTCGGAGGGGCGCAAGGTCGGTGTCGTCGCCGTCGATCCGAGCAGCCCGTTCTCCGGCGGCGCGATCCTCGGTGACAGGGTGCGCATGAGCGAGGCTGCCTCGTCCTCCCAAGCGTTCGTCCGAAGCATGGCGACGCGCGGCCACCTGGGCGGCCTCGCCCGGTCGACGCTTCAGGCGGTCGACGTCCTCGACGCCGCCGGCTACTCGCCCATCATCATCGAGACCGTCGGCGTCGGCCAGGACGAGGTGGAAGTGGTGACGGCGGCGCACAGCATCGTCGTTCTCTCGGCGCCCGGGCTCGGCGACGACATACAGGCGATCAAGGCCGGCATATTGGAGATCGCCGATATCCATGCCGTCAGCAAGGCCGACAAGCCGGAAGCGGCGGCAACCGTTTCGGCCCTGTGTGGTATGATGACCCTCGGGTCGGAAAGGGCGCGGTCGAAATGGACGCCGCCGGTCCTTCCCGTCAGCGCCGTCTCGGGCGAGCGGATCCGCGAGCTGAAGGACGCCATTTCCGGGCATTGGGGGCATCTGCGCGACAGCGGCGAGCTGGCCGAGCGGCAGCGCGGCATTTGCCGGACGCGGATTCTCGGCGCGGCCAAATATCTTTTCCAGCGCAAATTCGATGAACGGGCCGATGAGATCGGAGAGCACATCCAGGCGGTCGTGAACAGGGACATGGACCCCGCCGGCGCGGCCCGCCTTCTGCTCGGCTGGACGGACGAGGGGCAAGCGACATGAATCTGTTCTCCGAGACCGCGATCGAGGATATCCGAGAGAAACAGGCCGCGTGGGAGGAGAAGGAACTCGCCGCCGCGCTCGCCGGGCGGCCGGAGGAAAAGCCGGCCTACGAGACGGAATGCGGCATTCCGCTGAAGCGCGTCTACACGGCCGCCGACATCGCCGACATTCCGGCCGACGAGCTCGGTTTCCCCGGCGCCTATCCGTTCACCCGCGGCGCCTATCCGACGATGTATCGCGGGCGGCCCTGGACGATCCGGCAGGTCGCCGGCTTCGGCAATCCCGAGGCCACGAACCAGCGCTACAAATACATGATCCAGACCGGCCAGACCGGGCTCTCGACCGACTTCGACCTGCCGACGCTGCTCGGTTTGGACTCGGACGACCCGAGGGCCTTCGGCGAGGTCGGGCGCGTCGGCGTCGCCATCGACACGGTCGACGACGTCGACCGGCTGTTCGACGGGATCGACCTGGAAAAGATCTCGGTCTCGCTCACCATCAATCCGTCGGCCTGGGTGGTCTATGCCATGTATGTCGCCGTCGCGGAGCGGCGCGGCTACGACCTCCATAAGCTGGCGGGCACGCTGCAGGCCGATCCGCTGAAGGAATATGTCGCGCAGAAGGAGTGGATATATCCGGTGCGTCCCGCCGTGAGGCTGTTGCGCGACCTCATCATGTACAGCGCCAAGGCGACGCCGAAGATCAATCCGATCAGCCTCAGCGGCTATCACCTCTCGGACGTCGGCGGCAACGCGCTGCAGGAGATTGCCTTCATCATGGCCTTCACCATCGCCTATTGTGAGGAGGTCACCGGCGCCGGCATGGACATTGACGACTTCGCGCCCCGGCTGTCCTTCTTCTTCATCAGCCACCAGGATTTCTTCGAGCAGATCTGCAAGTTCAGGGCGGCGAGGCGGGTCTACGCCAAGATCATGGCGCGGCGCTTCAAGGCCAGGAAGCCGGAATCCATGCGGCTGCGGGTGCATGTGCAGACCGCGGCGATGAGCCTGACCAAGGTCGAGCACCACAACAACCTCATGCGCACGGCGATCCAGGCGCTCGGCGCCGTGTTGGGCGGCTGCCAGAGCATGCACACCAACGGCCTCGACGAGGCCTTTGCCATCCCGACCGAAGAGGCCATGAAGCTGGCCATCCGCACCCAGCAGATCATCCGCGACGAGATCAACGTGACCTCCGTGATCGACCCGCTCGGCGGCTCCTATTTCATCGAGCGCCTCACCCGCGACATGGAGACGGAGATCTGGAAGCTGCTGGACGAGGTGGATGAGCGCGGCGGCGCCGTGAAGCTGGTCGAGGAAGGCTGGTTCCAGCAGAAGCTCGCGGACTCGGCCTACGCGACATTCCAGAAGATCGATGCCGGCGAGAAGATCTCGGTTGGCGTCAACCGCTATGTCGACGAGGCCAGCCGCTCGGCCGAAGTGCACATCCATCCCTATGACGAAGCGTGCACGCAACTGCAGATCGACCGCCTCCAGGCGGTGCGGGCGAGCCGCGACAATGCCCGCGTCCGGGAACTGCTGAAGGACCTCGCCGAACAGGCGAGGTCCGACGACATCAATCTTTTGCCGAAGACCATCGAGGCCGTGAAGGCGAAGGCGACGCTTGGCGAGATCTGCGCCGCGCTGCGCGAGGTCTGGGGCGCTTATGCCGAACCGATGATCGTTTGAGGAGGACGCCCAAGGTGGGAGACGACAAGATGGGGGACGTCAAGATGGGCGCAGTCATTTCCAGGCATGATGGCGCCATCGCCTGGGTCAAGCTCAACCGTCCCGAGCGGCTGAACGCCATGAACAGGCAGCTCGTCGACGGGCTGTCCGAGGCGCTGGCGCGCGCCGAAGCGGACCCGTCGATCCGCGCCGTCATCCTGCATGGCGAAGGACGCGCCTTCTGTTCGGGCGACGACCTCAAGGACCTCGACGAGCAGACCACCTCGGAGGCGACGACACGAGGCTGGGTGGACGCCATCCAGAACATCACCCTGCAGATCATGCAGTCGCGCAAGATCGTCATCGCTGCGGTGCATGGCTGGTGCGTGGGCGGCGCGCTCGAATGGGCGGTGAATTGCGACTTCACGCTCTTTGCCGACAACGCACGCTGGTTCTTCCCCGAAGTCACCTATGGGCTGTTCGTCACCGGTGGCGTCACCGCGCTGCTTACCAAGCAGACCGGGCCGCAGGTCGCCAAGGAGTTGATGATCCTGGGCGAGAAGCATGATGCGAGCAAAGCGCTCGAAGTCGGCATCGCCTGGAAGCTCTTTCCCGAGGCGCAATTGCTGGACGAGGCGAGAAAGCTCGCTTTGGCGATAGCGGAGCGTCCGGAAAGCGCGGTTGCCGACATCAAGCATGCCATCAACAACGGCTTCCACTCTTCCCTGGCCGACGCGATGGCGCTCGAGACCAGGGCCACGGTGAGCGGTTTCCTCTCTCCCGATGCGCAGGCGCGGGCAAAGAATTTTTGATCCATGACCATGCTCGACCTCGCCCCTTCCTTCTACATCCCCGGCCAGCACGACGATGATATGGAGAACCGGGTGCTGCCGAAAATCCTGCGCATGCAGGCCGAGCGCCTCGGCGACAGCCCGTTCATCGACATTTGCGGACGCTCCGCCAGTTTCGAGGAGATGCAGGTCATCTCAGGGCGGCTGGCCCGAGGTCTGCGTGGCCTCGGCATCGGCAAGTCCGATCGCGTGGCGATGCTCTTGCCCAATTGTTTCGAGCTGGTCGCGACCTGGTTCGCGGTATCGAGCCTGGGCGCCATCGAGGTGCCCAGCAATCCGGGCCTCAAGGGCGACCTGCTCTGCCACAACCTGAACAATTGTGGCGCCGAGGTCCTCGTCGCCGACGCCAACGCGCTTGAGGAGCTCGCCAGGGTCCAGGACCGGCTGCCGGACCTGCGCACCCTCATCCTCGTCGGCGTCGATCCGGGCGAAGCCCGGGCGGCCGGCATCAGGATCGGCCGGATCGTCTCCTTCGAGGAATGCATGGCCGGGCAGCCGGATTTCGATCTCGCCGACATCCATTATTCGGACCCGATGGCGATCCTCTACACCTCGGGCACCACCGGTCCCTCCAAGGGCGCCTTGATGTCGCATCATCACTGCTATTCCTGGGCGGCGGGGATGGCGCTCAATCTCGGCTACACGACCGGCGACAGCTATTTCTCAGCATTGCCGCTGTTCCACACCGACGCGCAGATGTTCGGCGTCTACCTGCCGCTGATCTACGGCACCCGCGCGACGCTGGTCGACGGCTTCAGCGCCTCGCGCTTCTGGGAGCAGGTCCGCGCCAGCGGCGCCACGGCCACGAACCTGCTCGGCGCCATGGCGGTCATCCTGTCGCGCCAGTCGCCGTCCGACAGCGACGGCGCCAATCCGGTGCGCATATGCCAGTGCATTCCAATGGTGCCGGACAAGCAAGCGTTCGAGCGACGCTTCGGCATGCGGCTCGTCACCGGCTACGGACAGACGGAGACGGGTTTCGTCACGCTCGATACCGTTGATGAGACGAAGGAAGGTTCCTGCGGCCGTCCGCACCCAGACTGGGAAGTCGCGATCGTCGACGACAAGGACCGGCCTTTGCCGCATGGGTGCGTCGGCGAGATCGTATCGCGCCCGCGCAAGAGCTGGAGCATGTTTTCCGGCTATTACCGGGCGGACGCCAAGACGGTGCAGACGCTACGGAACCTCTGGTATCACTCCGGCGACGCCGGCCGCCTGGACGCGGATGGCTGGCTCTATTTCAAGCACCGCCTGAACGAGGCGATCCGGCGGCGCGGCGAGAATATATCCGCCTACGAAGTGGAAACCGTCGCCGAGAAGCATCCCGAGATCGTTGAAAGCGCGGCGTTCGGGATCCCGTCGGAGTTCACCGAGGAAGACATCATGGTCGTGGCCCAGCGGCGAGCGGGCTCGACCCTGGAGGCGGCCGAGCTGCTGGCGCATTTCAGGGCGCTGGCGCCGCGCCACATGGTGCCGCGCTACATCGAGATCACCGACACGCCGCTGCCGCGAACGCCGACGGAGAAAATCGCCAGGACAGCGCTGCGGCAGCGGGGTGTCGGCGCCGCCACATTCGATCGGGGCGAGCGCTAGCAAGGCGCAGGCAGAAGGAGGACGGAGCACCACGCGATGCAGCGCCGGATGATCGCTCCCTGTTTCATGGACGACACGCTCGAATGCCTTCGCCGCCACAATGTCGAGGTCGAGCCTTTGCTGGCGAGCGTCGGACTGCCGCCGGTGATTTCCGAGCCGATCTCGGCCGAACAATATGGCGCGCTCTGGCATGCCGTCGCGCAGGCGATGGACGACGAGTTCTTCGGCGAAGGCGCCCGGCCGATGCGGGCCGGCAGCTTCGCGCTGCTCTGCCAGGCGCTGCTTACCACCGAGACGCTGGAGCACGCCCTGCGCAGGGGCCTGCGCTTCCTGCGCGCCGTGCTCGACGATCCGCATGGCGAGCTGACCGTCGGCGACGGGCTCGCCGAGATCAGGCTGAGCGATTCCGGGCCGTTGCGTTCGGCCTTCGCCTACCGCACCTTCTGGATCATCGTCCACGGCGTGAACTGCTGGCTGGTGGGCCGGCGCCTTCCCATCCGCTGGGTGGATTTCAAATGCAGCATTCCACCGACGGGGAGTGACTACCGGCTGTTCTTCGGCGCGCCGGTGCGGTTCGACCAGCCCGAAAGCCGCCTTGTCTTCGATGCCGAATTCCTGAAGCTGCCGGTCATCCGCGACGCCTGCGCCCTGCGCGAATTCCTGCGTAAGGCGCCGGCCAACATCCTTGTGCGCTACCGCCATGATGAGGGGCTCTCGGCGGCCATACGGGGGCGCCTTCACGCCACCGCGCCCGCTTCATGGCCAAGCTTCGAGCGGCTTGCCGCCGGCATGCGCATGCAGGCGCCGACCTTGCGCCGCAGGCTTCAGTCGGAGGGTCAGAGCTATCGCTCGATCAAGGACGAGATGCGCAGGGCGCTTGCGATGGAGGCTCTGCTCAACGGCAGCCGCAGCGTCGCGGACCTCGCCGCCGACATCGGCTTTTCCGAGCCGAGCGCCTTCCATCGCGCCTTCCACAAATGGACCGGCAAGAGCCCGGCCTTGTTCCGCCGCGAGGCCTCGTCCGACGCCGATCTGCGCGACAGCGCGCCCGTGAACTAGCAGGCAGGCGAGGCATTCCCGAAACATTGCAAAATCGATCACCAAATCTGGGTCTTACGGTCATCGTATGCCACTTCGCTTGCAGCCAATATGCCCTGAAAGCGGGGCATTTTTGGATGCGGATTGAAGGCAAGACATCTCTGGTGACTGGAGCTTGCTCCGGCCCCATGACCTGAGCCGCTCGCCTGGGTTTGACCTTGCCCAACGGCAAACCCGGCCCGCCCAATTCAAGTCAGCTCGATGCGTCGGACGTGGGCATCGCATCGAAGCCGCAACCTGTGCCCACCACGAAAATGGGAGCCTCCATATGAAAAAACATCTCTTGTCGGCGGTGGCAGCGGCCGCCCTTGTCGCCTTCGCGGGCAACGCCTGGGCGGACATCGTCATCGGCGTCGCCGGGCCGATCACCGGTCCGAACGCGGCCTTCGGCGCCCAGTTCCAGAAAGGCGCCGAACAGGCGGCCGCCGACATCAACGCCGCCGGCGGCGTGCTCGGCCAGAAGATCAAGATCGAGATCGGCGACGATGTCTCCGATCCCAAGCAGGGCATCTCGGTCGCCAACAAATTCGTCGCTGACGGCGTGAAATACGTGGTCGGCCACTTCAACTCGGGCGTATCGATCCCCGCCTCGGAAGTCTATGCCGAGAACGGCGTGCTCGAGATATCGCCGGCATCCACCAATCCGCAATACACCGAGCGCGGCTTGTGGAACACCTTCCGCACCTGCGGCCGCGACGACCAGCAGGGCAAGGTCGCGGGCGACTATATCGCAGCGAACTTCAAGGATGCCAAGATCGCCATCATCCACGACAAGACGCCTTACGGCCAGGGCCTCGTCGATGTCGCCAGGAAGGACCTGAACGCCGACGGCATCACCGAGGTGATGTATGAAGGCATCAATGTCGGCGACAAGGACTTCTCCGCGCTCATCGCCAAGATGAAAGCGGCGGGCGTCACGCTGATCTATTTCGGCGGCCTCCACACCGAGGCGGGCCTGATCATGCGCCAGTCGGCGGATCAGGGGCTGAAGGCGACGCTGTTCTCGGGCGACGGGATGGTCTCGAACGAGCTTGCCTCGATCGCCGGCGATTCGGTCATCGGCACCTTGAACACCTTCTCGCCGGACCCGCGCAAGAACCCCGCCGCCAAGGACATCGTCGAAAAGTTCCGTGCCGCTGGTTTCGAGCCGGAAGCCTACACGCTCTACTCCTACGCGGCGGTCCAGATCGTCGCCGCCGCGATCGACAAGACCGGCTCGGCCGACGACGCGCAGAAGGTCGGCGCGACCATCAAGGCAGGCGGCCCGTGGAAGACGGCGATCGGCGACATCGGCTATGACGAGAAGGGCGACATCACGCGTCCCGACTATGTCATCTACGAATGGAAGAAGGGCGCCGACGGCAAACC
>NZ_RZTO01000213.1:0-8184 GCF_003997225.1 Mesorhizobium sp. M2C.T.Ca.TU.002.02.1.1 | reverse complement strand
GACGGCTGGACCGTCGATCCCTTTGCCGGCGTGGTGAAGGACGGCAGAGTCTATGGCCGCGGCGCCTGCGACATGAAGGGCGGCCTGGCCGCTTCGGTCATCGCCGTCGAAGCCTTCATGCGCACCCATCCCGACTTTCCCGGCGCCATCGAGATATCGGGCACGGCGGACGAGGAATCGGGCGGATTCGGCGGCGTCGCCCATCTGGCCAGCCTCGGCTATTTCTCCAAGCCGAAGGTCGACCACGTCATCATCCCCGAGCCGTTGAACAAGGATCGCATCTGCCTTGGCCATCGCGGCGTCTGGTGGGCCGAGATCGAGACCAAGGGCGAGATCGCGCATGGCTCGATGCCGTTCCTTGGCGACAATGCGGTGCGCCATATGGGCGCCGTCCTGCAGGCCTTCGAGGAGGAATTGTTCCCGGCGCTCGACCGCAAGATGACGCGCATGCCGGTGGTGCCGGAAGGTGCCCGGCGCTCGACCATGAACATCAATTCCATCCATGGCGGCCAGACGGAGGATTTCCGGCCGGGCCTCCCCTCGCCCAACGTGCCGGATTCCTGCCGGCTCACCATCGACCGGCGCTTCCTGCTGGAAGAAGACATCGCCACCGTGAAAGGCGAGGTCACCGGCATCCTCGAGCGCCTGAAGCGCGAGCGCAGGAAATTCGACTACGAGATCCGCGACCTGATGGAAGTGCTGCCGCTGATGACCGAGCGCGACGCGCCGGTGGTGAAGGCTGTCGCCAAGGGCATCATGGAGGTGTTCGACCGCGAGCCCGACTATGTGATCTCGCCCGGCACCTATGACCAGAAGCACGTCGCGCGCCTCGGCCAGCTCTATGACTGCATCGCCTATGGCCCGGGCATTCTCGACCTCGCGCATAGGCCGGACGAATGGGTGGGCATCGCCGACATGGTGGAATCGGCCAAGGTGATGGCGATCGGCCTCAATGTGCTCTTGCGCGGCACGACCGGCTGATACGCAAAAACATTCCGCCTGGCGCCGCCCGGCAGCACGAAACGCAATTTACTCGCGAGCGAAATCACGCTTCTATCCGCCAGCTTGAGCACGTTTGAGCAATGGGAGTTCAGCGATGAAACTGTGGAAGACCATCCTGGCCGCGGCTGTGCTGTCGCTTGCCGCCGCCACGTCGGCCTTTGCCGCGCGCACCGATCTCACGCTCGGGATCGTGCTCGAGCCGCCGCATCTCGATCCGACCGCCGGCGCGGCCGCGGCCATCGGCGAAGTCACCTATGCCAACGTCTTTGAAGGGCTGACGCGCATCGACGACAACGGCCAGGTCCAACCCGGTCTCGCCGAGAGCTGGGGCGTCTCCGACGACGGCAAGGTCTACACGTTCAAGCTGCATTCCGGCGTGAAGTTCCACGATGGCTCGGCCTTCAGCGCCGATGACGTGAAATTCTCGCTGGACCGGGCGCGCGCCAAGGATTCGCTCAACCCGCAAAAGCAGCTTTTTGCGCACATCACCGATGTCACGGCGGTCGATCCGTCGACCGTCAAGGTCACTCTCGACGGGCCGCAGGGCGGTTTCCTCTACGACATGGGCCAGGTTGCGGCGGTGATCGTGGCGAAGGGGTCGGCCGACGGCAACAAGGACAAGCCGATCGGCACCGGTCCATTCAAGCTCGATCACTGGGCCAAAGGCTCCGAGATCGCGCTCGTCAAGAACCCGGACTACTGGGGTACGCCCGCCGCGCTCGACAAGGCGACATTCCGTATCGTGCCCGACGCCGCCGCGGCCGTCCCCGCATTGCTCTCGGGCGACATCCAGGCTTTCGCCAACATGCCCGCACAGGACGCGCTCGCGCAGGTCCAGTCCGATCCGCGCTTCAGCGTCGTGATCGGCGCGACCGAGGGCGAGACGATCCTGTCGATCAACAACAAGAAGCCACCCTTCGACAAGCTCGCGGTGCGCCAGGCGCTCGCCTCTGCGATCGATCGCAATGCCATCATCGCGGCCGCCTCGAACGGTCTTGGAAAGCCGATCGGCTCGCATTTTTCGCCAGGCGACGCGGGCTATGTCGATCTCACCGGCGTCTATCCGCACGACATCGCCAAGGCCAAGGCGTATCTGAAGGAAGCGGGACTGGAGAACGGCTTTTCGGCCACGATCAAGCTGCCGCCCGTGCCCTACGCACGCGACGGCGGCCAGGTGATCCAGTCCCAGCTGAAGGAGATCGGGGTCAATCTGCAGATCATCCCGGTCGAATGGGCGGAGTGGCTGAGCCAGGTCTTCACCAACAAGGACTACGACCTGACGATCGTTTCCCATGTCGAGCCAAACGACATCGATATCTATTCGCGGCCCGGCTACTATTTCCAGTACGACAATCCGAAGTTCAACGATGTCATCAAGGAGCTCGGCACCACGGTCGACAAGGACAAAAGGCTGGAACTGCTGGGCGAGGCGCAGAAGATTCTCGCCCACGACGTGCCCGCCGTCTACCTGTTCGAGCTGCCGAAGATCGGCGTCTGGGATGCTAAGCTGCAGGGCATGTGGACGAACTGGCCTATCGAGGCGGATGATCTGACCAAGGTGAAGTGGACGGATTGAGCCCGGCGCGGTCGCCCGATCGCCTCCCATGACCGCCTATCTCCTGAAACGCCTCATCATCGCGGCCCTCACACTGGTGCTGGCCTCGATGGTGGTGTTCGCGGTCATGGAGATCCTGCCCGGCGATCCGGCGCGTCTGATGCTGGGCCTCAATGCCAGCGCCGACCAGGTCGAGGTGCTGCGCAACCAGATGGGGCTGAACGCCCCGCTGCTGCTGCGCTACCTGCACTGGGCGGGCGGCTTGCTCAGCCTCGATTTCGGCCGCTCCTACACCTATTCGGTGCCTGTCATCGATCTCGTGCGCGAACGCATTGCCGTTTCCCTGCCGCTGGCGCTGATCGCGCTGGCGCTCTCGACCATCATCGCCATTCCGGTCGGCGTATTCTCCGCCAGCCGCCAAGGCCGTGCCGGCGACACGCTCGCCATGGGCGCGGCCCAGCTCGGCGTCGCCGTACCGAATTTCTGGTTCGCGCTGATGCTGATCTATCTCTTCGCCGTCTGGCTGCATCTGGTGCCGGCCGGCGGCTTTCCGGGCTGGAGCGCCGGTATCTGGCCCGCGCTGAAATCCCTGATCCTGCCGGCCGTGGCCCTGGCGCTGCCGCAGGCGGCGATCCTTGGGCGCGTCGCCCGTTCGGCGCTGATCGAAGTGCTCAACGAAGACTACATCCGCACCGCCCGCGCCAAGGGCCTGCCCTATCGCGCCGTGCTCTGGCGCCATGCGCTGCGCAACGCCATGATCCCGGTGCTCACCATCCTCGGCCTGCAATTCGCCTTCCTGCTTGCCGGCACCATCATCATAGAGAATGTATTCTATTTGCCGGGCCTCGGCCGGCTGATCTTCCAGGCCATCACCCAGCGCGACCTGATCGTGGTCGAAAGCATCGTCATGCTTCTGGTCGCCGCCGTGATCCTCATCAACCTCCTCGTCGATTTCTCCTACGCCATCGTCGACCCGCGTCTCAGGGGCCGGCAATGACGATGCGCGTCGACCTGCCCGAGGAAACCATAGCCGGCGTGCTGGCCAAGGCCCTCGGCAACCGCTCCTTCCTGATCGGCTTGGCCATCACGCTGCTGGTCGTGGCCGTCGCGCTCCTCTCCTTCGTCTGGACACCGTACGACGTCACCAGGCTGGTGATCGCTGACAAGACGCAGCCACCCTCCTGGGCGCACTGGTTCGGCACCGACCATTTCGGCCGCGACATCCTGTCGATGGTCATGGTCGGCGCCCGCAATTCGATCGCCGTGGCGCTGGTCGCGGTCGGCATCGGCATGGGCATCGGCGTGCCGCTCGGCGCCTTCGCCGCGGCGCGCGGCGGACTGGCCGACGAGGCGCTGATGCGCGTCAACGATCTGGTCTTCGCCTTCCCGGCGCTGCTTTCGGCGATCATGATCACAGCGATCTTCGGCCCGGGCGCCGTCAACGCCATCATCGCCATCGGCATCTTCAACATCCCGGTCTTCGCCCGCGTGGCGCGGGCCGGCGCACTGGCCATCTGGCCGCGCGAATTCATCCTTGCCGCGCGCGCCGCCGGCAAGGGCATGACGCGGATCAGCATCGAGCACATATTGCCCAACATCGCGACGCTGCTACTGGTCCAGGGCACGATCCAGTTCGCGCTGGGCATCCTTGCCGAGGCCGGGCTTTCCTATGTCGGGCTCGGCGCCCAGCCGCCGATGCCGAGTTGGGGCCGCATGCTGTTCGACGCGCAGACGCGCATGGTGACCGCGCCCTGGATGGCAATCTTCCCCGGCATGGCGATCGTCATCACCGTCCTTGGGCTGAACCTGCTCGGCGATGGCCTCGCCGACATCCTCGATCCGAAATCGCGGCGGCGCCGATGAGCCTGCTCGAGATCGAGAACCTGTCGCTGATGATCGGCGCCACGCCGATCCTGAAAGGCGTCGACCTGGCCATCGCGCCCGGCGAGGTGGTCGGTCTGGTCGGCGAATCCGGCTCCGGCAAGTCGATGACGGCGCTGACAATCATGCAGTTGCTGCCGCATCTGGCGCGCGCCGAAGGCCGCGTCGCCTTCGACGGCATCGACATCCTCGGCGCGACCGAAGACCAGATGTGCGCCTTGCGCGGCGACGATATCGGCATGGTCTTCCAGGAGCCGATGACGGCGCTCAACCCGGTCAAGACCATCGGCGAGCAGGTCGCCGAAGGTATTCGCTGGCACACCAAGGCGGGCCGCGCCGAGGCGGAAGAGCGCACACGAAAAATCCTCGACCGCGTCGGGCTGCCGGAGGCCAAATTCCCGCTGTCGCGCTATCCGCACGAACTGTCGGGCGGCCAGCGCCAGCGCGTTGTCATAGCCATCGCCTGCGCGCTGAAACCGAAGCTCCTGATCGCCGATGAGCCGACGACGGCGCTCGACGTGGTGCTGCAGGCCCAGATCCTGGACTTGCTGCGTGACCTCGTGCGTGAGAACCGCATGGGCCTGTTGCTCATCTCGCACGACCTGGCGGTGGTGACCGAGATGGCCGATCGCCTGACCATCCTGCGCCGTGGCGAGGTGACGGAGGCCGGCGAAACCGCGCGCACGCTGTCGGAGCAACAGCATCCCTACACGCGCGAGCTGGCGCTGGCCTCCATGCACGTGCCGGCGCGGCCGAAACCGCATCTTGCCGGGTCGGCGAAGCCCTTGCTCGACGTCGAGGGCGTCGGCCGGGTCTATCCGGGGCGGCGCATATCGCTGTTGCGGCCGACAGAGCCGATTCGCGCCGTCGACGATGTCTCGCTCACCATCGAGCCTGCGCAATCGGTGGCGCTGGTCGGCCGCTCGGGTTGCGGCAAGTCCACGCTTGCCCGCATGATCCTCGCCTTGGACAAGCCGACGGAGGGCACGATCCGCTTTCGCGGCGAGGCCATCACCGGCAAGCCGGAACAGGCGCTGAGGCCGGCCCGGCGCGACATGCAGGTGGTGTTCCAGGATCCTTACGGCTCCTTCGATCCGCGCCAGAAGGTGGAAAAGCTGGTGGCCGAGCCGCTGCATCTTCTGGAAAAGCAGCCGGCAAAGGCCGAGCGTCGCGAGATGGTCGCGAATGCGCTGCACGAAGTCGGGCTCGGCCCGCGCGACATGGACAAATATCCGCATGAGTTCTCGGGCGGCCAGCGCCAGCGCCTGTCGATCGCCCGCGCCATCATCACCCGCCCGAAGCTGGTGGTCGCAGACGAGCCGGTCTCGGCGCTGGACGTCTCCATCCGCGCCCAGATCCTCGACCTCTTCGCCGAGCTCAACCAGAAGCTCGGCATCGCCTACCTCTTCATCACCCACGACCTGACGGTCGCCCGCGCCATGGCGGACGAGGTGCTGGTCATGCACGAAGGCAAGATCGTCGAGCGCGGCCGGGCCGCCGACGTGCTCGACCATCCGCGCTCGGAAGCCGCGCAAGCGCTGGTCGCCGCGGCGCCCGACCTCCACCGCGCTATCGCGCGCAAAATGCAGGAACAGGGGTAGACGAACAGCCTGTTCAGCTTTCCGGCTTCACCAAATC
Organism: Mesorhizobium sp. M2C.T.Ca.TU.002.02.1.1; assembly: GCF_003997225.1. Classification (NCBI taxonomy): domain Bacteria; kingdom Pseudomonadati; phylum Pseudomonadota; class Alphaproteobacteria; order Hyphomicrobiales; family Phyllobacteriaceae; genus Mesorhizobium; species Mesorhizobium sp. M2C.T.Ca.TU.002.02.1.1. The sequence goes on along the minus strand of NZ_RZTO01000213.1, from coordinate 2,108 downwards.
GACGGGGCTGATATCGAGCAGGTCGAGGGTGCGGCGCAGCAGCTTCACCTCGCTCTCCGCCAGCTTGGCATCGGCCTTGGCGATCTCGGCCATATGGCGCGCAAGCAGTTTCCGGCGCTCGACATCGAGGCCGTGGAACAACGCGATCGCCTGCGAGCCGTTGGTCTCGTAGCCGAAATCGTTGAGATATTCGATGACGCTGTCGATCGAGGTCTCCGCGATGCCGAAGGCCTCCTTGCAGATGCGCCGGAAGACGACCATCTCGCTCTCCGAGACCGACCCGTCAGCCAGGATCATGCGGAAAAGCATCAACAGTTCCGCCGACAGCACCGGATCGTCCGCCACTTTGCGCACGCCGGGGTCACCGTCGAAGATCGAACGTATCTGGTCGAGCAGCGCCATCGCCACCAAGCTCCCTTTGCGAGTCTGGTCTGATTGTTAGCTTGGAATCTCTCTTGCGCAAACGGGCGAGCGTGATGGAAGCTGCGGCTTCCTTCCTCTGTGCCTTTCCCTCAATGATCGATCTTACCCTGCAGACCGTCCTTATCCTCGTTGCAGCCGCCTTTGCCGCCGGCTTTGTCGACTCGATCGCCGGCGGCGGCGGGCTGATCACGATCCCGGCGCTGCTGCTTGCCGGCTTTTCGCCGGTCGCAGCCCTCGGCACCAACAAACTGCAGGGCATGTTCGGCTCCGGCTCGGCCACCATCCACTATGCCGCCAACGGCCAGGTCGACCTGCGCCGCCAGCTGCCGTCGGCGCTGCTGGCGCTTGTCGGCGGCGCGGTTGGCGCCTTGCTGGCGACCGTCGTCCCCGGCGATTTCCTGCGCGCCATCCTGCCGCTGCTCCTGATCGCCATCGCGCTCTATTTCGCGCTGAAACCGAATATGGACGATGTCGACCGCGCCGAACGGCTGTCGCCTTTCCTGTTCGGGCTGATCATCCCGCCGCTGGTCGGCTTCTATGACGGCGTCTTCGGCCCCGGCGCCGGCTCCTTCTACATGCTCGCCTTCGTCACGCTTGCCGGCTACGGCGTGCTCAAGGCGACGGCGCATACCAAGCTGCTCAACTTCGCTTCCAACATCGGCGGCTTCGTCGTCTTCGCCGCTGTCGGCGTCATCGATTGGAAGATCGGCCTGATGATGGGCGCAGCACAGTTCATCGGCGCCCGCGTCGGTGCCAGCCTTGCCATCCGCATCGGCGCCAGGCTGATCAAGCCGCTACTCGTGGTCGTCTGCCTGGCGCTAGCTGCGAAGCTGCTGGCCGACCCGGACAATCCCTTGCGCCAGCTAATTGGTAAGTGACCGCACCACTGGTAGAATAAGCGCGCGCGAATCATGTTGGAGGGACTAGGCATGAATCTCAGTGCACCCACCCAGCTTGTGTTCATCATTTCGTTGGTCATCGCCATCATCGGTCTTCTTGCCGCTTTTGGCCTGCTTGCGTTCATTCCGCTCGCGTCCGTTTGGATCATGCTCATCGCCTATATCGTGCTCGCCGCCGGCTGTTTGATGCGCGGGGCCTGAGCCAAGGTAAATCAGCAATCTCAGGCAACTCGGAGCGCCCGGCCCTGCCGGGCGCTTTTGATTTGAGGACGCGGTCTGATAGGCTTGCGCCATGTCCGACGAGCCAGAGCGTCATCGCCAGGATAACCGCTCTCCCGCCCTCCATTTCGAGATGGTGCGGCGCAAGCCCTCTGCCTCGCTCGCAGGGATCGTCACGGATATCTGCGGCTATCGCGAGACCTGCCCCGGTCATTTCCGCATCGTCGAATATGCTTCGCTGACTGTGCCGCTGGTGATCAGCTTCGCCGAGGCCTTCGCCATCGGGCTCGGCCACACGCCCGGCGACAATGACCGCTACGCCAGCTTCGCCGCCGGCCTCTATGCGGGGCCGGTCATGATCGAATCCTTCGGCGGCGCCTGCTGCATCCAGGTCAATTTCACGCCACTTGGCGCCAGGCGCTTCTTCGGCCTGCCGATGAGCGAGCTGCGCGACCGCATGGTCGGGCTGGACGATGCGCTGGGCTTTGACGGCATCGTGCTGCGCGAACAGCTCGGCGAGGCGTCGGACTGGCACAAACGCTTCGACATCGCCGAGAACTATATCGC
>NZ_RZTO01000212.1:0-8215 GCF_003997225.1 Mesorhizobium sp. M2C.T.Ca.TU.002.02.1.1 | reverse complement strand
AGCCGAATGTGTGCGATGACCCGCCAACCATGACAGGATCAACATTCAAAGGAGGCTAGGTCCGGCCAACGACACTCACCCCAGCGACTCCAATGAGTTCGCAGGGATCATAAACGCAAATGGGGTCGAGGCTTATCGAAATGGCCCGCGCGGCACGCCGCCGGGGGACCCTACTTCCCGCAATAGTGGTCGTTGATGTCGTTCACCGCATTCGCGTCCGGTCCGACGCGGTGATACGCGCAAGCGCCCGCCGCCGTGTTGGTCATCTGCTGGTCGTAGTAGCGCGGACCACCGAACAGCGTCTCGATAATGTCGTCGCTGGCCGGGACATAACGCTCATGCTCGACCACGCGGTAGCGATGTTCGCCGGCGGCAGCGGGACCCGCTATCGCGGCTGCCGCGGCAAGCATGAGCGCGGCGATTGCAAAATGTTTCGTCATGGCAGCGACCTTCCAGCAATTTGGACTTGCAGCATATCCAAAATCGCCAGCAGAGCAAAAGTTCCCGCAGCTGCTTTCATCCCAGCTAATGCAGGTGCCGCAGCTTGTCGGGATTGCGCATGACATAGATCGCCGTGATCCTGCCGTCCTCGATATCGAGCGCCGTGGTCTGGAGTTCGCCATCGACCTCCAGCGTGACGAAGCCCGGCAGGCCGTTGATGAAGCCGTAACGGATGAGCGTCGAGGGATTGTCTTTCAGCCACGACGCCACGGTCGCGTATTGCGTCATGACCGCCTCGAAGCCGAGCGCCGGCTCGGTCGCCGCCGGACGTTTGCCGCCGCCGTCGGCGTGGGCGGTGACATCGGCGCTCAGCATCGCGCCGAGCGCTTTCATGTCGCCGCTGCGCGAGGCGTTGAAGAAGGCCTCGGCGATCTCCAGCCCGCGCTCTCTCTCGACCTTGAAGCGCGGCCGCGCCTCGCGCACATGCTCACGCGCTCTGGCCGCGAGCTGGCGGCAGGCGGCTGCATCGCGCTCGATCTCGGCCGCGACCTCCTCGAACTGCAGGCCGAACACGTCGTGCAGCAGGAAGGCTGCGCGCTCGAGCGGCGACAGGCGCTCCAGCGCCAGCATCAGCGGCAAGGTGACGTCCTCCGCCTCGTCTTCCTCCACCAGCGGCTCAGGCAGCCACGGGCCGACATAGGTCTCGCGCCGATGCCGCGCGGATTTGAGCTGGTCGAGGCAAAGCCGGGTGACCGTGCGGCGCAGGAACGCCTCGGGCTGGCGCACCTCGGCGCGCTCGGTCCGCATCCAGCGGATGAAGGCCTCCTGCACCACATCCTCGGCATCGGCGACCGAGCCCAGCATGCGGTAGGCGACCCGCATCAGCTTCGGGCGCAGCGGTTCGAAGTCCGCCGCCGCGCCCGTCAATGCCGGCTCCGGCGTCAAGCCGCGACCGCCTTGCTGGCAGCCTGGGCGGCAGCCGCCTTGTTGGAGGCTTTGATGGCCGCCGGATCGACAAAACCGCCGAAGCCGACGGCGATGCGGTTCCAGCCATTGATTATGTTGATCATCAATGTGAGCTTCACGCGCTCCTCCTCGGAGAAATGCGGCTTCAGCGCTTCATAGGCCGCTTCATGCGTATGGCCTTCTGAGATTCTGGTCAGCGCTTCGGTCCAGCCGAGCGCCGCGCGCTCGCGATCGGTATAGCACGGCGCCTCGCGCCAGGCCGACAAGAGATAGATGCGCTGCTCGGTCTCGCCGCGCTCGCGGGCATAGGTCGAATGCATATTGATGCAATTGGCGCAGCCATTGATCTGCGAGGAACGGATCTCGATGAGCTCGGCCAGCGCCGGATCGAGGCTGCCGGCGATGGCCAAAGAGGCACGATGCCACTCCTTCATCAGCGAAGGGGCGGCGGCAAGGGGGTCAAGTCTGACAGTCATGGGTCGGTTCCTTTCGTTGCTTCCGACCTCAAGACGAGCGAGGCTTGGCCCGATGTGACATCGGCGCCGGAAATTTTCGCCGCCGTGCCGCTTATCCGGACCGCGGAAAAATAACGGCAACCGCGACGGCGGATTTTCGACAGTGGCCCGCTCCGATGCCGGATATCCTGCATTCGTTCGGCCACCAGCCCGGAGGCCTGAGGAATTGCCCGATGACAGCCAGAGTGATCGTCCTCGACGCCAAGCCGCTGGGCACGGAAGATGTCGCCGAGATCGCGCGGCGCGACGCCCGGCTCGTGCTCGGCGAGGAAGCCATGCGCCGCATCCGCGCCAGCCGCGCCCTGATCGAGCGTCTCACCCAGCTCGGCAAGCCGCTCTATGGCGTCACCACCGGGCTCGGCGCCTGTGTCGACACGCCGCTTGCCGAGGCCGACCTGATCGCCTTCCAGCACAGCGTGCCGCTCAGCCACTCGATGGGCGCCGGGCCGTCACTGCCGACCGAGGCGGTGCGGGCGCTGATGGTCGCGCGCATCTGCGGCATGGCGGCAGGCGGCACCGGCACATCGGAAGGCGTGGTGCTCGGCCTGCTCGCCGCGCTCAACGCCGGCGTCCATCCGGTCATTCCGAGCTGGGGATCGGTGGGCGCCGCCGACCTTGCGCCGCTCGGCCATCTGGCGCGGGCGCTGCGCGGCGACGGCGAGACGGAATATCAAGGCCGGATCATGCCGTCAGCCGAAGCGCTCAAGCTTGCAGGGCTCGAACCTCTCGACCTGCGCGAGAAGGATGGCCACGCCATCATCGTCGCCAACAGTCTCTCGACCGGAACGGCGTGCCTTGCCCTGGAGGAGGTCGCCTGCCTGATCGATTGGTCGCTGGCGGCGGTGGCGCTGAACTACGAAGCCTTCCGCGCGTCGCTCAAGGCCATCGATGAGGATGCGCTTGCGGCGCGTCCGGCCTTCGGCCAGCGCGAGATCGGCGCGCGGCTGCGGGCAGAGCTTTCCGGAAGCGGGCTGTGGCAAGACAACGCCGCGCGGCGGCTCCAGGATCCGCTCAGCTTCCGCTGCGTGCCGCAAGTGTGGGGCGGGCTGCTCCATGCCTATGAGCAGGCCAAGCTGGCAACCGAGATCGAGCTCGGCCATTCCGGCGACAATCCGGTCATCCTGCCCGAGGCCGAACGGGTCGTCTCCAACGGCAATTTCGACCTGACCGCCTTCACGCTGACCTGGGAAAGCCTCGGCCAGGCGCTGGCGCATTGCGCGGTCGGCACCGCCAACCGCTCGATGAAGCTGATGTCGCCGACGGTTGCGGAGCTGCCGCGCTTCCTGTCGGCCAGAGGCGGCAGCCGCCAGGGCTATGCGGAACTGCAGAAGCCGGTCGCCGCGCTCGAAGCCGAGATCCGTCACCTCGCCAATCCGATGTCGCTCAGCCCTCTCGCCATCTCGGATGGCGTCGAGGACCAGTCGTCGATGGCGCCGCGCGTGGTCGCCAAGACGGCAGCGATCATCGAGCGGCTGCGCTATCTGGTGGCGATGGAATTGATCTTCGCCGCGACCGGCGTCGAGTTGCGCGGCGTGCTGGACTCGATGGGCGACGGCCCGCGGCGCAGCTATGAGGCCGTGCGGGCGCTCGTCGCCCCGCTCGACGATGATCGCGAAATGAGCGCCGACATGGCGCGCGTCGCCAGGATGGTCGCGGGGCCGCGGCTGTAGCGCAGGCCCGCTGCAAGTCTCAGTGGTAGTAGATACCGCCGTCGACGTTGAGCGCCTGACCGGTGACGAAGGCCGAGAGATCCGAAGCGAAAAACAGCACCGGGCCGATGATGTCCTCGGGCGCGCCGAGGCGCTTCAGCGCCGCGACATCCTCCCAATGGCGGATCGCCGCTTCGCTGCCCAGATTGTTCTTGCCCATCTCGGTCAGGATGATGCCTGGGCAGATCGCGTTGACGGTGACGCCGTCCATGCCAACCTCCTGCGCCAGGACACGCGTCAGCGTGATCACCACCGCCTTCGTCGCGGCGTAGTGGCCCTGCGTCGGCACGCCCTGCCGGCCGGCGATCGAAGCGATGTTGATCACCCTGCCCGATTTCCTGGCGCGCATATGCGGCAGCACCGCCTGGCACATCATCAACACGCCCTTGGCGTTGACGTCGAAATGCGCGTCCCAATTGGCCTCGTCCAGATCCTGCAGCAGGCTGGGCTTCAGGATGCCGGCATTGTTGACCAGCACATCGATGCTGCCCGCAGCCTTGAGCAGCGCCTGCGCGGTCGCTTCGATGTCCTTCTTCTTGCTGACATCCATCGTGTAGACATAGGCCTTGCGGCCGGCCGCCTCGATCTCGCTTTTGGTCACGTCAAGCTCCGCCGCCTGCGACGGCAGATCGGTGATGGCGACGTCGAAGCCCGCTTCGGCGAGCCCTTTCGCGAGCGCCCTGCCGATGCCGCGGCTGGCGCCGGTGACGAGAGCCGTCTTGCCCTTGGCCTCAGGGAGAATTGTCATGCTGCTTCCACCTTTGATGTCTTGACCGGAAGCGCGTTCATCGCCGCGACCGTGTCGTCGAATGAAACGAGTTTGCCGTCGGAGCCGAGCCCCATCGCCACCTTGGCGGCGACCGCGCTGGCAAAGCGCGCGGACTGTTTCAGGTCCCAGCCCTTGACGATGCCGACGATGATGCCGGCCGTGAAGGAATCGCCGCAGCCCGTGGTGTCGAAGACCTCGACCTCGAAGGCCGGCAGATGGAAATCCTCGCCATGCTCGGGTGAGACATAGACGCCGCCGGCGCCGAGGGTGAGGATGCAGTTCCTCACGCCCCTCGCCTTGAAGAAGGCGGCGACGCGGGCCGGATCGCGGTCGTGCGCCATCTCGCCGGCCTCGTCGATGCTGGGCACGAAATAGTCGATATAGGGAAGGCACGGCTCTACCAGCTTCCAGGTCTCCGGCGTCGCCTGGATCAGATCGAAGGTAGTGACGCGGCCAAGCGCCTTGGCGCGCTTCAGCAGTCTGACCGTCGGCTCGCCGTCAAAGCGCTTCAACAGGCCGGTGCCGCCGACATGGACCACGGTCGCGTCGAGCGCGGCATCGAGATCGGCATCGGCGACCTCGAACAAGGCGGCTGTGCCCGGCACATGCAGCGCGGGACGCTCGCCGTTCGGCCGCACCGGCAGGATGGTGGACGAAGTCTGGACGCTGCCGTCGCGACGCACGAGGCTCGTCTCCAGGCCGTATTTCTTCAGCTTGGCGAGGAACCAGTCGCCCATGTCGTCAGTGCCGAGCGTGGTGACGGCCCGCGTCTTCAGGCCGAGGATGGCGCAGTCCATGCCGGTCGCGCCGGCCGTGCCGGCGACGGTCATGCGGATCTCCTCGATATAGTCGGCGCGGCCGCCTTGGGGAATGCGCGAGACCGGCCGTCCCAGGATGTCGAGGACGTAGAAGCCGATCGAGCTGACGTCGAACTGGGGCATGGTTGACTTGACCTTTCGAACTCAATGGGCGGCGCGGCGCAGGCCAAAGCTCGCGGCCAGCACCAGGAAGACCAGCACGCCGATGCCGACCTGCTGCCAGTAGAAATTCCAGCCGACGAGCAGCAGCCCGTTCTTGACGATGGCGAGCAGCAGCACGCCGAGCAGCGTGCCGATGACCGAGGGCTTGCGCTCGCGGCTGAGCGTCGTGCCGATGAAGGTGGCGCCGATCGCATCGAGCAGGAAGGCGTTGCCGGAGAGCGGCACGTAGGATTTCACCGTTGCCGACAACAGAATGCCGGTGACGCCGGCGAGCAGCGCGCACAGCACATGCACCATCGACAATTCGCGCGGCACGCGGATGCCGGAATACCAGGCCACGCCCGGCTGCGCGCCCATCGCCTGGACATAGCGGCCGAACACCGAACGATGCAGCAGGAGATGGACCGCGACGGCGAGCACGATCAGCACGATGACCGGGGTCGGTATCCCGAACAAAGCGGTGCGGGCGATGGCGTTGAACTGGTCGGCGGCATATCCGCTGGTGAGATAGATCGGCTGGCCGCCGCTGGTGGCGAGCTGCTGCGTGCTCTGGCCGATGAAGAGCACGCCGAGCGTCGCCAGGAACGGGCTGATGTTCAGCCTTGTGATCAGGATCGCGTTGAGGATGCCGACGATCAACGCAGCGCCGAGCCCACCGGCGACGCCGACCACGCCGCTGTAGCCGGCGGCCAGAAGCATGACGAAGATCATGCTTGCCATGTCGACCGAGACACCGACCGAGAGATCGATGCCGCCCGACGAGATGACGATGGTAAGGCCCAGCGCCACGATCGCCAGCATGACGACGTTGTTGACCAGCACGTTGAAGAGGTTGGCCGGCGTGAGAAAGGTCGGGCTCGCCACGGCGAAGAAGATGACGATTGCCGCGAAGGCGATGAGCACGCTGTATTTGGCGAGGAAGCCGCGCATACTCGCCTTGGATGGGTTGTCGTTGGCCGAGACGCTCATCGCGAACCCTCCGAACCACGGGCAAAGGATGTGATGGCCACCACCAGCAGGATCAGCGCGCCCTGCACGCCGTTGACCCAGTAGCTGGAGACGTTGAGCAGCTGGAAGCCGTTCGCAAGCAGGCCGATGAACAGCACGCTGAGCAGCGTGCCGCCCATGGTCGGCACGAAGCGGCGGGAGAAGACGGTGCCGAGCAGCGCCGCCGCCAGCACCGACAGAAGCAGCTCGCCGGAACCGGGCGTGCTGGCCGACAGGCGCGAGACGGTGAGGATGCTCGCCACCGCAGCGCAGAAGCCGCTCAGCACATAGGTGAAGGAGACGTAGAAGGGCACGCTTATGCCGGCCGCGCGCGCTGCTTCCGGATGGCCGCCGACCGCGTAGAGCCTGAGCCCGAACGACGTGCCGTGGACGACCACGATCATAACAGCGGAGAAGACGATCAGCGCCCAGGCAAGCGCGGAGATGCCGAGGAAGCTGCCCGAAACCAGCACGCCGAGCAGCGGGGAGGATGCGCCGACGACCGTGTTCTGGGTGAGCGTGAGTTCCATGCCGGCCGCGACGTTGAGCACGGCAAGCGTTGCCAAGAGCGGCAGGATACCGAGGCCGACCACGGCAAGCGCGTTCAGCGCGCCGACCGCCATGCCGACGGCAATCGCCGCCATCACCGAGAGGAAATCGCCATAGCCCATCGACAGCAACGTGGCGTAAACGGCGGCGCAGAGCCCCATATTGGCGGCGATCGACAAATCGATGCCGCCTTCGGTGACGTCGGAGCCGCCGCCAATGATGACGGCCGTCATGCCATACGCGAGCACGCCAAGGATGGCCGATTGCTCGACAACGTTGATCAGGTTGAAGGTCGAGGTGAAGCCCGGCGCGAAGATGACGAAATAGGCCATGATCGCGGCAAAGGCGGCGATGGCGCCAAGCCGCACGACAAGCGCGCCAAAGCGACGGCCGGCGCTCTTGGCGGCGGCTTGCTTTTCGTCGGACACGCCGACTTCGGTGTGGAGGACCGTCGCGCTCATGCGGCCACTCCATCGGCGTTCGAGCGGGCGCCGGACGAAGCCGCGAGCAGCGCATCGCTATTCATCGCGGGACCGGAGAAGCTGCCGGCAAGCCTGCCGCGATAGACGACCAGCACGCGGTCGCAGACGCCGACCAGCTCGAGCAGGTCTGAGGACAAAAGCAGGATCGCCGCGCCCTCGCCGGCCAGGCGATTGAGGAGATTGTAGATCTCGACCTTGGCACCGACATCGACGGCTACCGTCGGCTCGTCCAGCACGTAGACCCGAGACTGGCAGCTCAGCCATTTGGCGATCGCCACCTTCTGCTGGTTGCCGCCGGAGAGCTCGCGCACCAGCGCGTCGCGATGCGGCGTCTTGATCGACAATTCCTTGATCAGGCCGTCCACAGCCTGGTTTTCAGCGCCACGGCTGACCATGCCGCTGCGCGAATAGCGGCGCAGGCTGGCCAGGGAGATGTTCTCACGCACAGACAGGCCAAGTGCCACGCCATGCGCGCGGCGGTCTTCCGGCAGCATGGCGATGCCGTCACGCACCGCTTTGACCGGCGTCGACAGCGACAGCTCCCTGCCCTCGACCTTGATCTGGCCGCCATCGGCGGTCTTGAGGCCGAACAGGCACTGGACGATCTCCTTGGCGCCGGAGCCGAGCAGGCCGGTGAGGCCGACGATCTCGCCGGCGCGCACATTGAAGCCGATGTTCTCGAAGCTGCCGCCAAGCCGCAGGTTTGAAACCTCCAGCACCGGTGCGCCAAGTTCGACCGAGCGCTTCGGAAACATCTCGCCGACATCGCGGGCGATCATCATCGCGATGATCTCGTCGATCGGCGTCTGCCGCGGAT
>NZ_RZTO01000211.1:0-8260 GCF_003997225.1 Mesorhizobium sp. M2C.T.Ca.TU.002.02.1.1 | reverse complement strand
CAGCACGTCGCCGATGCGCACCTCGATCGCCTTGCCCGACAGGCGGGCGAACTCGCGGATGAGCAATGAGGTGCGCAGCGTCAGCGATGCCTTGCCGATGAACTTCGCCATACGGTTGTCGCGCTCGGCCATGTTCATCGGGCCGCTGACGAGATGGAACAGGCGGCCGTTCTGGCCGGAGAAATGCATCGGGATGACCGAGGCCTTGGCGTCCTGGATCAGCTTGGCCGGGAACATCTTCCACGGCAGGTCGATGGCGCGGCCGAAACCCTTCGGCGCCGTGGCGACGCCGCCGGCCGGGAAGACGACGATGGTGACGCCTTCCTTCAACAGCCGCACGGCTTCATGGCGCACCGCCATGTTGTTCTTCAGCGCTTCCTTGGTCTCGGAAAAATCGATCGGCAGCGAATAGGGTTCCATCTCGCGGATCCTGAGCAGGTCCTTGTGGATCATAACCCGGAACGGCCGGCCGAGCTGCTCGACCAGCGACAGCACGGCAATGCCGTCGCCGATGCCGAAAGGATGGTTGGCGACGATGACCAGCGGCGTGTCGGGCAGTGCCGCCGGCGGCCACTGCACCGCGTTGCGGACCTTGACGTCGATCAATTCCAGCATGCGGCTGAACACGCGATCGCCGGTCGGCACCACCTGCCGGCGCCAGAAATCGTAAAGCGCGGCGAAGCGGTCGCGGCCGGACAAGCCCTCGACGGAATGGATGAACCAGCGCGTCAGCACCGGCTGATGCGGGTTGGCATAGGAGAGCTCGGGAAAACGTCTTTCCCGCAGTTTCAATTTGAGCATGGCGGCTCGTTACAGGGCTGGCGTGACAGGCATATGAAAATGGCGGTGGACCGGCCACCGCCATTTCAGGGAGAGTTGGTACGTCAGGCGGCGCGGCGTTTGCGATCGGGCGAAACCGCCTCCTCGGCAAGAGCCTTCACCGCATCGTCGAGCTTCCGCGATTCCTGATCGCGAGAACCCAGCCGGCGGACATTGACGGTTTCCTCCTCGGCCTCGCGCTTGCCGCAGACGAGGATGACCGGGACCTTGGCGAGCGAATGCTCGCGCACCTTGTAGTTGATCTTCTCGTTGCGCAGATCGGTCTCGGCCAGCAGTCCCGCAGCCTTGAGTCGCTCGACCACCTTGATGGCGTATTCGTCCGCATCCGAGGTGATCGTCGCCACCACCACCTGCAGCGGCGCGAACCACAGCGGGAAATGGCCGGAATAGTTCTCGATCAGGATGCCGAGGAACCGCTCCATCGAGCCGCAGACCGCGCGATGCACCATCACCGGCTGCTTCTTCTCCGAATCCGAGCCGATATAGAAGGCGCCGAAGCGCTCCGGCAGGTTGAAGTCGACCTGCGTGGTGCCGCATTGCCATTCGCGGCCGATGGCGTCCTTCAGCACATATTCGAATTTCGGCCCGTAGAAAGCGCCCTCGCCCGGATTGATCGAGGTCTTGATGCGGTTGCCGGAGCGCGTGCGGATCGTCTCCAGCACGTTGCTCATGATCGCCTCGGCATGGTCCCAGGCCTCGTCGGTGCCGACGCGCTTGTCGGGCCGGGTCGACAGCTTCACGCTGACCTCGTCGAAGCCGAAATCGGCATAGGTCGACAGGATCAGGTCGTTGATGCGCAGGCACTCGGCCGCCAGCTGCTCCTCGGTGCAGAAGATATGCGCGTCGTCCTGCGTGAAGCCGCGCACGCGCATCAGCCCGTGCAGCGCGCCCGACGGCTCGTAGCGATGCACATTGCCGAACTCCGCAAGCTTGACGGGCAGTTCGCGGTAAGACTTCAACCCATGCTTGAAGATCTGAACGTGACCGGGACAGTTCATCGGCTTCAGCGCGAAGACGCGGTCGTCGTCGGTGTCGTCGCCGGCGACGGTGACCTTGAACATCGCGTCGCGGTACCAGCCCCAGTGTCCCGACGTCTCCCACAGACTCTTGTCCAGCACCTGCGGCGCGTTGACTTCCTGATAGCCATGCTCGTCGAGGCGGCGGCGCATGTAGTTGATCAGGTTCTGCACCATCTTCCAGCCCTTGGCGTGCCAGAAGACGACGCCCGGCCCTTCTTCCTGGAAATGGAACAGGTCCATCTCGCGGCCGAGCTTGCGATGATCGCGCTTCTCGGCCTCTTCCAGCAACGTCTGGTAGGCATCGAGCTGCGCCTGATCGGCCCAGGCGGTGCCGTAGATGCGGGTCAGCATCGGGTTGTTCGAGTCGCCGCGCCAATAGGCGCCCGCCACCTTCATCAGCTTGAAGGCGTTGCCGATCTGCCCGGTCGAGGCCATGTGCGGGCCGCGGCACAGATCGAACCAATCGCCCTGTGCATAGATCTTGATGTCCTGATCCGCAGGGATGGCGTCGATCAGCTCGACCTTGTAGCGCTCCCCCTTGTCGGCGAAGACCTTCTTCGCTTTGTCGCGTGACCAGACTTCCTTGGTGAACGGCTTGTTGCGCTGGATGATCTCGCGCATCTTCTTCTCGATCACCGGGAAATCGTCCGGCGTGAACGGCTCGTTGCGCGCGAAGTCGTAATAGAACCCGTTCTCGATCACCGGCCCGATGGTCACCTGCGTTCCCGGCCACAGCTCCTGCACGGCCTCGGCCAGCACATGCGCCGTGTCGTGGCGGATGAGTTCCAGCGCGCGCGGATCCTCGCGGGTGATGATCTCGACCTTGCCGGACGTGCCGAGCGGATCGGAAAGATCGCGCACGGTGCCATCGAGGCTGTAGGCGACAGCCTTCTTGGCCAGCGACTTGGAGATCGATTCGGCAAGGGCAGCGCCGGTCAGCGCCGCGTCGTATTCACGGACGGAACCATCGGGAAATGTCAGGGAAACGGAATTCGGCATCAGGGTTCTCCTATCCAGTCCCGCAAACGAGCGCGGGTGGTGAAATGCATGCCGCAGGATGCTCAGCAGCATGCAGAGGGTTAGCCGGAGGCGTCCGGCAGCGGCGCGGTTTTAGAGGCAGTGCCGCGTCAGGTAAAGAGCGCTCGCCACGAAATGTCGTCGTAAAGCTTTCGCCCGCTTTCGCGTTTCTTGCTTATGTGGTGTCGGGGATTCGACAAATGCGCCGAGCCGTAAAGCTGCTCTCATTCGGGATGCGGAGCGCGGGTCAACGGGTCCGATAGCGGGAACTCGGGTGCCGGCGGCGTGCCGCCTAGGATGTTCGACAGTTCGCAGGCAGTCTTGAATTGCGAAGCGGCTGCCTGCTGGATCGGCACCCGCCCGCGCACCGACTGAAGGAACGGCATCGTCAGCGCGGCCAAGGCCTGCCCCCGGCCGTCGAGGATCGGGAAGCTCACATCGGTGATACCGGCAATGTTTTCGCCTGCGATCAGCTCGTAGTGCTGCGCGGCGATGGCTTCGATGCGCTGCCGCACCCGCCGCAATTCCGCGCGATCGATACCGTTGGCTGCCAGCGCGTCGAACGTCCACTCGCGTGTCGCTGGCGGCTGGAAGGCGAGGATCACCCGGCCCGAGGCGGTATGCTCGGCCGGACTCGATGTGCCGAGCCGCACTCTAAAGCCGAGCGGCGCCGGACTGTCGGCATAGGCGATGGTGCGGATGAACGCCCCCTCCAGCACCGTCAGCAGAATCGACTGCTGCGTTTCGGCCGCGAGCCGCAGCAGGATCGGATTGGCCGCCGTGGTGAGCATCTCGATCGGCGGGAAAGCAAGCGCAAGGTCGTAGAGCTTCATCGACAGCCTGAAGGCCTCGTCCTGCGGCCCGCGCCGGATATAGCCCCGGCGCTCCAGCGAGACGACCATGCGGTAGACTTCCTGCAGCGAACGGCTGAGCTGCTGGGCGATCTGGCTCTGGGTCAGTCCTTCGGATTGCCGGGCAAGCAGCTCGAGCACGTCCAGGCCCTTCTCCAGCGCGGGCGCAAGATAGGTTGCCTGCCCCTCTTTGGGCGCCTTTTCCGCCCGCGCGGCGACGTCGCTTTTCCTTGGCCCACCCATTTTGATTCTGGTCCCGTTCGTTCCGGTTCGCAGGAACTTGCTGATCTCGGCGGCGATTGACAAGCGCGCAAAGTTCCTATTACCTATTAAAATAGACTATCATATATAAAATCAACAGGGGAAACACGACCATGGATACGCATGCCGTTCGCATACTTCTTCCAGCTCTGCTGCTCGCCGGGCTGGCACTTCCCGATACCGCTCTCGCCGACGGCAAGGCGGCCCTCGCCACGCTGCCGGACAATCTGCAGAGCCTCTATGTCGGGGCTGAACAGAATGTGCAGCCGTCGGCCTTCGACGGCTTCGCGATGCCGGCCAAGCCATGGAAATGGTGCCACTCCGAATCGTATCAGGGGAATCCCTGGCGGGTGGCGCTGACCAATCACTTCAAGAGCCTTGTCGGCGCTTTCCAGGCCGACGGCAGCGTCAGCAGCTTCGAGCTTTCGGACTCCAACGGTGACACCAGCCAGCAGATCGCCCAGCTCCGTGCCTTCATCGACAAGAAATGCAGCATCATCACTGTGGTGGCCGGATCGTCGACCGCGCTGAACGACGCCATCGAGGCGGCCTATAAAGCGGGCATTCCGGTGGTCTCGGTGGGCCTCGTCACCACCCCTTACGCGGTCAGTGTCGATTCCAACTACATCAAGTTCGGCTATGACATGGCCAAGGACATCACCACGGCGCTCAACGGCAAGGGCAATGTGCTGAGGGTCGAGGGCATTGCCGGCAGTCCGCTGGTCGCCGAGCAGCGCGTCGGCGCCGACAAAGGGTTCGCGGAATCGCCGGACGTGAAGGTCGTGCGCGACGTCAACGGCAACTGGACCGCGGCGGTGACCAAGACGGTGGTGCTGCAGGCGCTCGCCACCAACCCCGGTCCGATCGAAGCGGTGTGGACTTCGGGCAGCGAAGCGCGTGTGGTGGCCGAGGCTTTCGCGCAGGCCGGCCGGCCGGCGCCCGTCATCACCGGCAGCATTTCGGGCGATGCCCTCGGCTATTGGAAAGCGCATCCGGACTTCAAGTTCACGGGCGGCGCGCTGTTGCCGTCATGGACCGCGCAGACGGCCGTGCGCGTCGGCGTGAGGATGCTGCAGGGCCAGGAGCCCAAGGTGAGCCTGGTGGAAATCCCGGTCCCCGACGTCAAGATCGGCGACCTTGGTTCATGGTACCGCTCATGCATGACGGCCGACGCCGTCTCGGTCTTCCCGGTCGCGCCGCAGGATCCGATGCCGGAGGACCTGATGAACGGGTACTTCAAGAAGCCCGCGCCGACGCCGCAATTCGACTACGCCAAGACGCCGGATCCCTGCGCCCAATAACGCCCGTCGAGACCTCCCAAGGGCCCTCCTCGGAGGGCCCTTCCTCACTTCCAGACATTTTTGGCAGAACCACCATGAAGCTTGTCAGCACGGCCAGCACGGATATCGATTTCGAAAAGGACGGAAAGCAGATCGGCTTCGTCAACCTCCCGCTCTCCGTTCACGAGGATGCCTGGGGCGTCGTGCCGATCCCGCTCACCGTCATCAAGAACGGCAAGGGACCGACCATCCTGCTGCAGGGCGGCAACCATGGCGACGAATATGAGGGGCCGATCGCGCTCGGCGAGCTGATCCGCGATCTCGATCCGGCCTCGATCGCGGGCCGGCTGATCATCGTGCCGGCGATCAATCTGCCAGCGGTCGTGGCGGGTCGGCGAACCTCGCCGGTCGACGACCTCAATCTCAATCGCGTGTTCCCCGGCGATCACGGCGGCACCATCACCGCCCAGATCGCCGCCTACATCAGCGATGTCCTGTTCCCGATGGCCGATGTCTTCGTCGACCTCCACTCCGGCGGGTCGTCATCGGTCAATGTGCCGAGCGCCGCCATCGAGCCGGCAGCCGATCCAGCGCATTTCAAGCGCAACGTCGACGCGGTCGTGGCGTTCGGCGCGCCCATGGTCGTGGTCATCTCCAACCGCGGCGATCCGCGAACCTCGACGGCCACGGCGGTGCGCGCGGGGCTGACGGTGGTCGGCACCGAGCTCGCCGGCGGCGGCGGGGTGTCCGTCGAAGCGCTGGCGGTCGTCCGGCGCGGCCTGCGCAACCTGCTGGCGCATTTTGGCGTGCTGCCGCCCGGAAAGGACGGGCCGCCCTCCATAACGCGACCCGACATCTACGAGATCACTCCCGATGCCTATGTGCTCGCCACCGAGACAGGCGTGTTCGAACCGCTGCATCTCAACGGCGTCGAGGTGCATGCCGGGGAGCCGGCCGGGCGCATTCATTTTCTTGCCAATCCCGGCCGCGCCCCGGAAACGCTCTACTACCGGGCCGACGGCATCGTTTACGTGCGCCGCCAGCCGGGCCAGGTCCGGCCCGGCAACGTCTGCATGGTCGTGGCCACGCCCTATCGCGGGCAACTGCCGTGATCGGCCTCGACGATGTGCGGGCGGCCGCCGAACGCATCGCCCCATACATCCGAAGCACGCCGGTCGTGAAGATGACGGCTACTCGACAGCCATTGGCGGATGCCGAAGTCTGGATGAAGCTTGAGTCGCTGCAGCCGACCGGCTCCTTCAAGGCCAGAGGAGCCACCAACCGCCTGCTGACCACGCCCCGGCAAGAACTCGCCGCCGGCATCGTGACCGCTTCGGGAGGCAATCACGGCCTCGCGACCGCGCGGGCGGCAACGATCGCCGGCGTGACGGCCACGGTCTTCGTGCCTGAGACGGCCGAGCAGGCCAAGATCGAAAAGCTCCGTGCGTGGGGCGCCGAGGTCCGCGTCGAGGGCGCCGTCTGGGATGCCACCAACCGCGCGGCCCTGGCGTTCGCCAAGGAACGCAACGCAGCCTATTTCCATCCCTTTGCCGATCCCCAGGTCGTGGCCGGCCAGGGCACGATCGGGCTCGAGCTCATCGAGGCGCTGCCGGAACTCGACACCGTGCTGGTCGCTATCGGGGGCGGCGGATTGATCTCCGGCATCTCTGTCGCGCTCAAGGCGCTGAAACCTTCGATCCGGATCGTCGGCATAGAGCCCACCGGTTCGCCGACGCTCCAGGCCTCTCTTGCCGCCGGCCATGTGGTCACCCTGCCGGCCGTTACCACCCGCATCGCCACCATGGCTTGCGGGCGGACCGACGAGCGCATCTTCGGCATCGTGCAAGAGCATGTCGACGAGATCGTCCTGGTCGGCGACGAGGACATGCAGGCGGCTGCGCGCTGGCTGTGGTTCGAATTCGGCATCGCGGCTGACCTGAGCGGCGCGGCCGGCATTGCTGCCTTGCGCTCGGGCAAGCTGGGCCTGCCGCCGCGCGCGAAGATCGCGACGCTTGTCTGCGGCGCCGGCAGCAACGGCTTCGGCATGGACGGCCAATGAGATGACCGGCGATCGCGCCCCAATGCTGGAAGCGTGCGGCCTGTCGAAGCGCTACGGCGAGACCGTGGCGCTATCGAACGTCGATCTCGCCTTCCAGTCGGGCTCGGTCCACGCCATCCTGGGCGAGAATGGCTGCGGCAAGAGCACGCTGGTCAAATTGCTCTCGGGGATCGTCGCGCCCTCCTCCGGGAGCATCCGGATGCTTGGCCGGCCGGTCACCGGCTCCAATCCGGCGCGCATCCAGCAACTCGGCCTGGCGACGGTTTTCCAGGAAGTGCTGCTCGCCCCCGAACGCTCCGTGGCCGACAACATCGTGCTCGGCACCGGCTCGGCTTTCGGCTGGCGCGCCAGCCGCTCGGCGCGTCACCGCATCGCCACGGCCGCTCTCTCGCGGATCACCAGCCTGCCGATCGATCTCGATGCGCCCGCCGGGTCGCTGTCGCTGGCGGTGGGTCAATTGGTCGTGCTGGCGCGGGCTCTGGTCCGTCGCCCGAAAATCCTTGTGCTCGACGAGGTCACCGCCGCGCTCGACCTCGGCGACCGCAACGCGGTGTTCGAGATGATCGAGGACCACGCCCGGGCGGGCGGCCTGGTGCTGTTCATCTCGCACCGGATGGACGAGGTGATGCGTCTTGCCCATCGGGTCACCGTGCTGCGTAATGGACAACTGGTCGATACGCTCGAAACCGCGTCGGTTTCGGCCGAACGGCTGCTGCAATTGATGGCGCCCGCCACCGCCAGGGAGCTCGATCATGCCCTCTGAGCCGGCCCTGCGTGTCGAAGGCGTATCGCTTGCTCACAACACGCCCGGGCTGGACGAACGCGTCCATGCAGGCGAGATCGTCGGCCTCGCCGGTCTCGACGGGCATGGCCAGGACGCCTTCCTCGAAACGCTTGCCGGCTTGCGCGCGCCGGTCGCCGGTCGCATCCTCG
>NZ_RZTO01000210.1:0-8272 GCF_003997225.1 Mesorhizobium sp. M2C.T.Ca.TU.002.02.1.1 | reverse complement strand
GCTTTCCTTCCGTCCCGGGACGTGTTACCAGCCAGCGCCAATCCTGAAAGGGAAGATGAGAGTCGGCGCTGGCCAATCGGCCCAGCGCCTTTTCCGCATTCAAAAGGACTGGCCATGGCAAGAATCATCGAAACGTCCACCGGCGCGCTGGCGCTGACCTTCGACGACGTGCTCCTGCAGCCCGGCCATTCCGAAGTCATGCCGGGCGAAACCGACATCCGCACCCGCATTGCCGGCGATATCGATCTCAATGTGCCGATCCTTTCGGCGGCCATGGACACCGTCACCGAGGCGCGGCTGGCGATCGCCATGGCGCAGGCCGGCGGCATCGGCGTCATCCACCGCAACCTGACGCCAGCCGAGCAGGCCGAGCAGGTCCGGCAGGTGAAGAAATTCGAATCCGGCATGGTGGTGAACCCGGTCACCATCGGTCCGGACGCCACGCTCGCCGACGCGCTGGCGCTGATGCGCACAAACGGCATTTCCGGCATTCCGGTGGTCGAGAATGGCGGCACCGGCGGCCACACGGTCGGCCGCCTCGTCGGCATCCTCACCAACCGCGACGTGCGTTTCGCCTCCGATCCGTCGCAGAAGGTCTACGAGCTGATGACCCGTGAGAACCTCATCACGGTCAAGGAGAATGTCGACCAGGACGAGGCCAAGCGCCTGCTCCACAAGCACCGCATCGAGAAGCTGGTGGTGGTCGACAGGAAGGGCAATTGCGTCGGCCTGATCACCGTCAAGGACATCGAGAAGTCGCAGCTCAACCCGCATGCCACCAAGGACGCGCAGGGCCGCCTGCGTGCAGCCGCCGCCACCAGCGTCGGCGATGACGGCTTCGAGCGCGCCGAGCGCCTGATCGACGCCGGCGTGGACTTGCTGGTCATCGACACGGCGCATGGCCACTCGCAGCGCGTGCTGGAGGCCGTGGCGCGAGCGAAGAAGCTCTCCAATTCGGTGCGCATCCTGGCCGGCAATGTCGCCACGGCCGATGGCACGCGGGCGCTGATCGATGCCGGCGCCGACGCCGTCAAGGTCGGCATCGGCCCGGGTTCGATCTGCACCACCCGAATCGTCGCCGGCGTCGGCGTGCCGCAGCTTTCGGCGATCATGTCGGCGGTCGAGACGGCCAGCAAGGCCGGCGTCAGCGTCATTGCCGATGGCGGCATCAAATATTCAGGCGATCTTGCCAAGGCGCTCGCCGCGGGCGCAAGCGCGGCCATGATCGGCTCGCTGCTGGCCGGCACCGACGAGAGCCCGGGCGAGGTCTATCTGCATCAGGGGCGCTCCTTCAAGGCTTACCGCGGCATGGGCTCGGTCGGCGCCATGGCGCGCGGCTCGGCCGATCGCTACTTCCAGGCCGAGGTTCGCGATACCCTGAAACTGGTTCCGGAAGGCATTGAAGGACAGGTTCCCTACAAAGGACCTGTGGCTGGCGTGCTGCACCAGCTTGCAGGCGGCCTGAAAGCCGCTATGGGTTATGTGGGTGGACGTGACCTTGCGGATTTCCGCGAGCGCGCCACCTTTGTGCGCATATCCAACGCCGGACTTCGTGAAAGCCACGCCCATGACGTCACGATCACCCGCGAAAGCCCAAATTACCCGGGCGGACTTTGATCGAGAGACCGATCAGTCTCACCGTCAGGGGGGACTGTCGCGTGATTTGAGTGTGGCGGTGTTGCGGCTGTCGCGGCACGCGGCAGCACTTTCCATCGCCTCGGTTGCGCTTTTCCTCGCCATGACGGCGCTGGAGTTTCTCTATTTCCAGCGCTTGAGCGGCGGCCTGTTCTCGCTCGACATGCGCGTCGCCGGCTTCACGCCTGACGAAGGCATGGCCTGGCTCACCGCGCTCGGCCGGCGCGGCGGCGAGATCATCATCGTCTGGCATTATCTGACCTTCGATCTCTTGTTCCCGGCGCTGCTGTCGCTGACGCTGGTCAGCCTCATCCTTGCCTTCGGGCGGCGGCTCAGCACGTTCCGCGCCATGCCGGCGCAGGTGCAGGCCCTGTTCGCGCTCGTGCTGGTGCTGCCCTATACGGCCGCCGACTATGCCCAGAATCTTGCCTTGGCCCGGCTGCTCTCCGATTTCCAACTGGCCAATCCCGATTCGCTGGCCTTCGCCTCTTCGCTGACCGTCACCAAATTCGCGCTGCTGGCGATCCCGGTCTTCGTCATCGCGGTCTTCGCGCTGGCCGGGCAGCGGCGGCGCTGAGGGAGAAATGCGCCAGACCGCCATCTTCTGGCCGATGCTGGCGCATGTGCTCCTGGTCTATATCGTCTATCTGGTGATGCTGAAGCGGCGCTATCTCGCGGTGAAGTCGGGCGAGGCCAGGGTTAGCCAGTACAAGGTTCGCTCGACCGAGCCGGCATCGAGCGTCACTGTCGCCAACAACCTGATCAACCAGTTCGAGCTGCCGGTTCTGTTCCACGTTCTATGCCTGGCGCTGTTCGTCACCAACGGCGTGAACTATCTGACGCTGGCGCTGATGTGGCTCTTCATAGTCTCACGCTATGTTCACGCCTGGGTGCATCTCGACAGAAACTATGTGCTGCACCGCAGCCGCGCCTTTTTCCTCGGCGCCGGCATACTTTTCGTCGCCTGGATCTGGTTCGCGCTGCACTTGCTGGGGGCGGTGTGAGGGAGGCTCTGCCTTCTCCCGCAAGCAAGGGGAGAAGGCAGAGGCTACAGGTCGAACACCGCGATCCTGCGCTTGTCGAACTTGATGCCGATCTCGCCGCGCACCAGCCTCAGTGCCTGCTCGCCGAAAACGGCGCGCCGCCAGCCCTGCAGCGCCGCCACGTCGGCTTCGTCGCCTTCGGCTGCTATGCGGTCGATATCGTCGCTGGAGGCCAGCACCTTGGCGGCGACGCCTTCCTTCTCGGCGACAATCCTGAGCAGCACTTTGAGCAGTTCCGCCGCCGCGCTCGATCCCTCCGGCGGCTGCACGCTTTTCGGCAGTTTAGGCATCGCGTCCTTGGGCAAGGCAAGGGCGGCGTTGACCGCGCCGAGCAGGGCGGTTGCCGTAGCGGAGCGTTCCCAGCCTTTCGGCGTCGTGCGCAGCTTGCCGAGCGCCGCCGCGTCGCGCGGCGCCTGCTGCGCGATCTCGTAGATGGCATCGTCCTTGAGCACGCGGCCGCGCGGCACGTCGCGCTCGCGCGCCTCACGCTCGCGCCAAGCGGCCACCGCCTGCACGATCGCCAGCTCCTGCGGCTTGCGCAGCCGCATCTTCAGCCGCTTCCAGGCGTCCTCGGGGTGCGGATCGTAGGTCTCGCGCGAGGTGAGGATATCCATCTCCTCCTTCAGCCAGTGCGCGCGATCCTCGCGTTTCAGCTCGGCGCTGAGATGCTGGTAGACCTTGATCAGATGGGTGACGTCGGCAAGCGCGTATTCGAGCTGCTTGTCGGAGAGCGGCCGGTGCCGCCAGTCGGTGAAACGCGAGGACTTGTCCAGCCGGGCTCCCGTGACCTTCTGCACGAGCTGGTCGTAAGAAACGCTGTCGCCGAAGCCGCAGACCATGGCCGCCACCTGCGTGTCGAACACCGGATGCGGCACCAGATCGCCGAGATGGACGATGATTTCGATGTCCTGGCGCGCCGCGTGGAAGACCTTCAGCACCGCTTCATTGGCCATGAGCCGGAAAAACGGCTTCAGGTCGATGCCGGGCGCCAACGGATCGATAAGCGCCTCGATCCCAGGCGCGGCGATCTGGATCAGGCAGAGGATCGGCCAGAAGGTCGTCTCGCGGATGAATTCGGTATCGACGGTAACGAATTCCGACTTTTCGAACGCCGCGACAACGCTCTCGAGTTCTTCTTGTGTGGTGATGACGCGCATCAAATCGCTTTTGGCACAGTATTAGGCCTCTTTCAATTTCAGCCGCGCGCGCTTTCGTCAAGCCGCCGCAACGTAAGCGTGGCCCGATCGCCGGGTTCTCCCATGCGAAATCGCGTCGCGTGCCTGTGCGCCAAGCTGCGATGTCGCGGCCCGCTCCGCTAGGCGGCGCGTTGCCGGGCGAGCCGCTCATGCCTCGTAGGCGCGCGCCGGTGCTCGCTCTCCTGTCGCGCCGGATCCTATTCCGTCCGTTACAGCGTTCGACGATGGCCGACGGCCAAGCGCGCCCGCGGCCGCCAGGCTGAGCATGATGAACGGTATGCCGATGCCATAGGCCGAGCGTATGCCCCAATGGTCCGACACGAAGCCGAGCAGCGGCGGCCCAAGCAGGAAGGCGACGAAGGAGATCTGCGACAGCGCCGCCACATTGATCGCCGCGGGACGGTCGGTGCGCTGAGCCGCCGCCGAGATCGCCAGCGGGAAGATGGCGCTGCTGCCGATGCCCAGAAGCGCGAAGCCCAGCATCGAGACGAAGGGCAGGGGCGAGAAGAAGACGATGAAGACGCCGACCATCATCGTCGCCAACAGCACGCGCGCCACGCCGCTCGGCGAGTGGCGGTCGACGAAGCTGTCGGCGAAGAAGCGCGTCGCGGCTTGAGAGAAGGCGAACAGCGCCACGGTGATGCCGGCAACGAACGGACCGGAGTCGAATACGGTGCGCATATAGATCGCCGACCAGTCCATGCTTGCGCCTTCCATCAGCATGGCCGACAGCGTCACCGCGACGAGGATGAGGATCGGCAGCGTCGGCCGGGCGAACACCGGCGCCTTGTCGCCGGTCGCGGCGAAACGCGCAGGCGCCGGTTGGAAGCCGCCGAGGAACAGCGCCATGGCAACGGCTACCATCGGCGCCACCAGCGCCAGATGCAGTTGCGGCGACAGCCCGGGATGCGCCAGCGCGCCGCCGAACAGCCCGGCGCCGAAAAAGCCGATGCTCCAGAACGAATGCGCCCGGTTCATGATGCGGCGCTTCAGCAGGAACTCGGTCCTGTCGGCCTCGACATTCAAGATGATCTCGATGCTGCCGATCATCAGTCCGACCGGAAGCAGCATCAGGAACAGAGACGCCGGGCCCGGTGCATGCACCGCAATGGAATAGGCAAGCGCAAGCAGCGGCACCAGCCAAAGCAGCGCGCGGCGAAAGCCGACGCGCTCCAGGATCGGCGTCGCCAGCGTCAGCGCGACCAGTGTGCCGATCGGCGTGCCGATCAGGGCGAGCCCGAGCGTGCCGTCCTCGATCCCCATGGCTCGCTTGATGTCGGGCAGGCGCGGGAAGATGTTGCCCATGGCAAAGGAATAGATCGCAAAGCCGGCATAGACGCGATGCTGAGGGGCGAGTTTCAGGCCAAGGGTCATCACGGACAATCCAACAAGGGGATATGGCGGGCGAACGCTTAGGCTCGCTCACGACTCCGTTTCTTGCATGAACAGGCAAAACATGCAAGAATATGCACAAATAAATAGGATCATGCATGCTCACCGAAGAACGGCATCAACTCATTCGGGACCAGTTGGCGGCGGATGGAAAGGTGCTGGCTGGTGAGCTGGCCAGCCGTTTCGGCGTGTCGGAAGACACGGTGCGCCGCGATTTGCGCGAGCTGGCGAAAGCCGGGCAATTGCGCCGCGTCTATGGCGGCGCGATCGCTTCGGCGCCCTTTGCCGCGGCGAGCGTCGGCCAGCGCAGCGGTCATGCGGTCGAGGAGAAGGCACGCCTTGCGAGGGCGGCGGTTGGGCTTCTTGTGGCGGGGCATTCGCTGTTCATCGACGGCGGCACGACCAACGAGGCGATCGCCAGGGCGATCCCGCGCGACATGGAATTGACCATTGCCACCAATTCGCTGGGCGTCGCCTCGGCGCTGGCCGATCGTCGTTTGGTCGAACTGATCGTGCTCGGGGGGCGCTATGTGCCCGATCTCGGCACCTGCGTGGGCGCCGACACGCTTGCCGCCGTGGCGCAGCTCGACGCGGATCTGTTCTTTCTGGGCTCCTGCGGGCTGGATGTCGCGCGCGGCGTCACCGCCTTCGATTCGGCCGAAGCCGAGGTCAAGCGCGCCATGGTCAAAAATAGCGCCGGCATAGTCATTGCCGTCACCAACGACAAGCTCGCGACAGCGGCGCCCTATCGCGTGGCGGGGACGGATGCGATCCGCCATCTCGTGGTGGAGAAGACCGCGCCTGCCGCCACGCTCGCCGATTTCCAAAGCCGGGGCGCGCAAATCCACTTTGCCTGACGACCGAAGCGCGCCTGTGTGACCGCTTGCCTTGACAAAGCCGGCCTCTCATGCGCTTTTCGCGCCAATTTTCGAGCCGGGCAGATGCCCGCAATTTTCCGGACTTTACCCATGACCACGCATCGTTACCGCAGCCACACCTGTGCCCAGTTGAGAAAGAGCGACGTCGGCAATTCCGTCCGCCTGTCGGGCTGGGTGCATCGCGTGCGCGACCATGGCGGGCTGCTTTTCATCGACCTGCGCGACCATTACGGCCTGACCCAGATCGTCGCCGATCCGGATTCGCCGGCCTTCAAGGTCGCCGAGACCGTGCGCGGCGAATGGGTGATCCGCGTCGACGGCGAGGTCAAGGCGCGCCTGCCCGAGACCGTCAACACCAACTTGCCGACCGGCGAGATCGAGATTTTCGCGCGCGAGATCGAAGTGCTGTCGGCCGCCAAGGAGTTGCCGCTGCCGGTGTTCGGCGAGCCGGATTACCCGGAAGACATCCGCCTGAAATACCGCTTCCTCGACCTGCGCCGCGAGACGCTGCACAAGAACATCGTCGCGCGCACCAAGATCATCGCCGAGATGCGCAAGCGCATGGGGGAGGTCGGCTTCACCGAGTTCTCGACGCCGATCCTGACCGCTTCGTCGCCGGAAGGCGCGCGCGACTTCCTGGTGCCGTCGCGTATCCATCCTGGCACCTTCTACGCGTTGCCGCAGGCCCCCCAGCAGTACAAGCAGCTGATCATGGTGTCCGGCTTCGACCGCTATTTCCAGATCGCGCCCTGCTTCCGCGACGAGGACCCGCGCGCCGACCGCCTGCCGGGCGAGTTCTACCAGCTCGACCTCGAGATGAGCTTCGTCGAGCAGGACGATGTGCTTTCCACCATGGAGCCGGTGCTGCGCGGGGTCTTCGAAACCTTTGCCGCCGGCAAGCCGGTGACCCAGGAATTCCGTCGCATTCCCTATGACGAGGCGATGCGCACCTACGGCACCGACAAGCCCGACCTGCGCAATCCGATCGAGATGCAGGCGGTCTCGGATCATTTCCGCGATTCCGGCTTCAAGGTGTTCGCCAACATCCTGGCCAACGACGCGAAGGCCGAGGTGTGGGCGATCCCCGCCAAGACCGGCGGCAGTCGCGCCTTCTGTGACCGCATGAACTCCTGGGCGCAAGGCGAGGGCCAGCCTGGGCTGGGCTACATCTTCTGGCGCAAGGAAGGTGAAAAACTCGAAGGCGCCGGTCCGATCGCCAAGAACATCGGCGAGGAGCGCACCGAGGCGATCCGCCAGCAGCTCGGCCTTGCCGATGGTGATGCCGCTTTCTTCGTCGCCGGCGACCCGAAGAAGTTCGTCAGCTTCGCGGGCGCCGCGCGCACCCGCGCCGGCGAGGAGCTGAACCTCGTCGACCGCGAGCGGTTCGAGCTTTGCTGGATCGTCGACTTCCCGTTCTTCGAATGGAACGAGGACGAGAAGAAGATCGACTTCGCCCACAACCCGTTCTCCATGCCCCAGGGCGGCATCGACGCGCTGAACGGCCAGGAGCCGCTCGGCATCAAGGCGTTCCAGTACGACATGGTCTGCAACGGCTTCGAGATCGCGTCAGGCGGCATCCGCAACCATCTGCCGGAAACCATGGTCAAGGCTTTCGAGATGGTCGGCCTGGACCGCGCGACGGTGGAAGAGCGCTTCGGCGGCCTCTATCGCGCCTTCCAGTATGGCGCGCCGCCGCATGGCGGCATGGCGGCCGGCGTCGACCGTATCGTCATGCTGCTCGTCGGAGCCAAGAACCTGCGCGAGATCACCATGTTCCCGATGAACCAGCAGGCCTACGACCTCTTGATGAACGCGCCGTCCGAAGCGACCCCGCAGCAGCTGCGCGAGCTGTCGCTGCGCGTCGCGGTGACGAAGAAGGAAGGGTAGGAATCAGAGCCAAGCCTTTCTTTCTTCTCGACGAATCGACCCGACAAAAAAGCCCGGCATCGCTGCCGGGCTTTTCGTTTGGAGCTGACGTATTCGGTTAGTCCTGGTTCGCCTTGACCTTGACGCCCAGCGTCTTCGGCAGGTCCAGCGGGTTGGACATGGCGCCGGCCATGATCAGCGCGAACGGCACCGACGACGGCGGCTCGGCCGAGATTTCCAGGCTCTTCGGATCGTCGAGGAA
>NZ_RZTO01000020.1:0-19614 GCF_003997225.1 Mesorhizobium sp. M2C.T.Ca.TU.002.02.1.1 | reverse complement strand
GGCCAGAGGCGGCTCGGTCACGTAGTCGCCCCAGGTGATCCGCGCCTCGATCGAGGTGGTCTCGCGCGAGATGAGCACCGTGAGCCCGATCGACGATGGCTCGAACGAACGACGCGGCGGAGGCTCTGCGGAACCGGCATCCTCGCCGGCGCCCGGGCGGGGAGCGCCCTGCTCGAGGCCTTCGGTCTCGCGCTGCGTTTCAAGCGCCAGTTCCGCCTGCTGCTCCTCGGCCAGTTCCTCGCGCTTCTCGATGACCGTCTTGCGATGCGGCGCAAGGAAGCCGGTCAGATACCATGTCGACGGGCTCGTTCCCTCCAACACCTCATGGGCGAGATCCGGATCGAGATCGGGGTGCGGGCCGACCAGGTCGCGCCGAAGCATCTCGACCAACCGCTCGCGCACCTCGACAGGACTGGTCGGCTTCGGCAGGAGGCTGAGTCGGTCCTGCATCGAGGCAGCGGTGGCATTTGGCGGGTTCACGTTCGTCATCCTGTTTTCCCCTCCCGCAGCGACAGTTCGGCCAGTGTCTGTTCCAGCCACTTTTGCGTGTAGGCCGCCTTGAGATCGATTCTCGGCCGGAAGCCGACGTCGCGCAGCAGGCGCTCAAGCGACACCAGGCGATCCTTCAGGCCCAACCGGATGCCGATGCGCAGGCTTGCCTTATCCGGGCCGCACAGCACCCAGGCGTCCTTCCGCCTCACCGCATGCGCCCACAGTGCCTGCTCGCCGGCATCGAGGAAGCTGATCTGCGGATCTCGCGTCAGCGCCTCGGCGAATTCTGCATCCGTGACCGGATGGACAGTCTTGATCGTCGCGGTCAGCACCTGGCTGTCGATCTGTTCCTCCGGCCGGCGCCGCTGAAAACCGGTCTGCGTCTCGACAAAGCACACTCCCACTGTCTCCACCGCATAGCCTCCCGTCAGCGCCTTCCATGCGCTGACGCGCCAGCATTCGATGATGACGTTGGTATCGACCAGGATCGGACCGAAGTGACGCGCCATGTCGACATCACAGCTCGTAAGGCGCTTCCACGCCGTGCGCGGCGAAGAGCTCCCCAAAATCGTCGATCGCTAAGCCGAGGATCGAGGCTATCCGACGCATCGACGTCTTGCCCTCGTCGAGCGCGGTCGCGACGATCCGCACGAACGGCTTCGAAAACAGCGGCGGCGGCGTCTGTTTTCCCGGCTTGTTTCGGCCATTGTTTCTGAGGGTATCGTCCGAAATGGCCATGTTCTGCTCGCGGCTGAGGCGACCCATGCCGAAGAGACGCCAGCGCAGAGCTTGCGAGGTCACCAGCAACTCGTCCGCCACCTCATTGAGACGATCGGTCAACGCCGCCTCGGTGAGCTGCGCCCAGTCGCCGAACCGGTCCAGCACAGCCGACGGCATCAACAGCGCCGAGGCGAAATTGTCCGCCAGTTGCTCGACGCGGCTGCGCTTTACGGGCATGGCCTCCTCGATGTGCTCGGGCGGCATCTCCTTCCAGGTCATGATGTGGAAAAGCTCGTGCGCGAGATCGAAATGCCGCCGCCCGGCGACCTCGTTGCGGTTGATGAGCACGACGTCGAGCTCGGGCAATTGGCAGGCGGCGCCGGAGACGCCCTCAATCGGATCGACCATTAGCACCAGTATGCCAAGCTTCTCGGCCATGATCTCGGCGAGCCGGCGCGCCGGCACGTCGCCCAGGCCGAACTCCGCCGCGAAGCGCTCGCCGGCGGCGATCGCATCGTCATAGCTCGACTGCCTAGTCAGGCTGAGCGTCGGTCGGATCAGCGGCGGCTTGTGACCCACCTGGCGTCCGAGCGTGCGGAACGCAGCGATGAACCGGCCTGCGGCCTCTTCGTAGCCGCGCAGCTTGTCCCCGTCGACGCCTGTCTGGCGCCAGGAGAACTGTCCGTCGCCCGCCAGAAGGAACGGATCGGTGAAATAGTCCATCCGGACGCCCAAGATCTCGGCCGCGCGCAGTAGCTCATCTGCCGCCACCTTGCGTTCGCCGGTCTCGATGGCCGACAGCGTCTGCCGGTCCTTGAAGCCGAATGCGCGCGACAGCTCGTCCTGGGACAGCTTTCGCTGTTCGCGCAGTGCCTTGATGCGTGTGCCGATGGTCGTCGTCATGGGAACCTCTGGCTCCCATATAATCTTGCGGAATTCAGTTTGCAAGATTTTCTTGCAGATAACTAATTGCTGTCGCCAAAGCGCTCATATAGTTCGGCCAGCGAGGCCGGTCCGGCTTGATCGCGGTCTTTCAGCCATCTAACGATCTCCCTCATGGGGTAGCCCCATTGCAGGAAACTGTATCTGACGGAGCAGGTCGGCCTTGCCTCACCCGGCCTGAAACAGGCCTCGGCGTAGTTCAGGATGGTGGGAGCCGTCAGGCGCCACCTGTCTTGTGGAGCCTCCGACATGGGCGGGCAGCAAAGAAGCGCTCGGATACGGACGTCGCCTTCAACTAGCCCTTTCCGCGCCTGGTCGACAGGAAGCTCTTCATCGAAAAGGCTTCTCAACCTGCCGGCAACGTCGGCCACCTTGCTGGCCTCAAATGCTCCCGTCCAGTTGAGAATACCTGCCAGCGCGTCAGCATTCGATTTCATCGGCTTGTTGAAGCTGAGCTTGTCTGGGTCGCTCTTTACCTCGCAGATCAGCACGTCCGTCATTCCGGGGGCAGCGTCCAGAAACGGGTCGTCCTCGATCACACGCTCAGGCTGTGCGTGATGGGGAAGGCGAATCGCCAGACAATCCACTTCCGTCGTCGCCTGTCCGTGAATTGGGGAGTGGACGATGAGGCCGGAGGTAAAATAGCCGTTCAACCTCAGATAGAGTGCGACCAAGGCTTCGTCGATATCGGACTGCTTCATTCTGGCCTCATTGTTCAGCCGTGCTCCTAGTCGACTTCCAGCTCATCGTCCTCGTCCCGCGCGCGCTTCCTGCCCTTCTCGTGCAGGCCCTGGCGGACCTCTTCCGCATAGCGCTCGGCGTTGAGGGCGAGCAGGCGGGACAGCACGACGTCGCGTTGGGCGGCGGGCCAGAAATAGCGGCCCTGGTAGGTGTGGTCGTCCTCGGTGGCTTCGGTGAGGAACTCGGACCTGAGCGTATCGGCGAGATCGTCCCAGCCATAGGCGCGCAGCACTGCGCGATCCATCTCGTCGTGCAACTCGCGCAGGCGCTGGATAGCCGAGCCGGCCTCACTCTCCTTGTGGAAGCGGTTGTAGGTCTTGGTCATCCCTTCGTTGGCGACGATCATCACCTCGGCGCGGTGATCATGATAGGCTTGGCCGATGGCTTCGAGCGCCGCGTCGGTCTCGTAGTTCGGTGGGAAGGGGAAGGTCTCGAAGCAGTCGGAGGGAGCGTATCGTAACCTGTCCTCTAGGGTGGACGAGAAGAACCGCGACCAGATTTCGTGCACGCGGGACTGGAGGACGGCGAACGGTGAAAGAGTGGTCGTTGGAATGACGACAGCGCTCTCCGAAAACATGAAGCTGCTTGGATATAGCGCAAAGCTCAAGTGCTTCGTTACACGAGAGCAACAAAGCGCCCAGGCGGAAGTATTGAGCAGTTGATACAGTTTCGGGCGGTGAGCCTGGTATGCCCACCATCGCTTGCGGAGGGGGATGTTGTTCGGATTGCTTCCCAGCCTCATCCGCTCTGGTTTCACCTTCATCTCAACAATCTCGGCGAGAGGTCTCAGGCTGGCTAGCTGCCTCTCATCCTCCACATCGCTAAGGTAGATCGCATACCTATTGGCCACCGGACGCAACGAGTCGTTGATATCTTCTCCCCCAACATAGGGAATTACGCGCGCTCGCAGTTCGGGCGAATTGCTGAGCAACTCGGTCATGGTGCGCAGAGGCGTTGCTTTCTCATCGCCGTCGGCAAACAGGAAGCCTTGACCATAGATCTTGCTTCCTAATGAGAAATATGGGTTCGCGGATAGTCGGTTTGGGGACTGATCGCTATCGCCTTCAATCAGATATGCGGATATTCGCGATACTGCTCGTTCGTCTAGAATTGGTGCTACTGCGAAACCGCTTTTCGCTATGTGCACAACACTTACGACAACGGCCGCTTCACCGGGCCATTCATACCTTTTGATAGCTCTGATGATGGTGCCACCAACCTGCAGAATGGACGCAAGGCCGCCTTCGCGAGTGTCACCCTGGGAGACTGTATTCGTTGCGCATAGGCCCATTACTCCGCCCTCGCGAAGCAATGCGAAGGCTCGCCGGAAAAAGTAGGCGACAAGATCACAAAGGTGCACCGCACCGGCATAGTGCTCACCAAGCCAACGAAAGTAGCCCATGCCGAGTTTCGTCGAAATGACAGTGCCACCTAAGAAGGGCGGATTGCCAACGATCGCGTCGAACCCCGGATAGTCTCGCGCGAACACTTCCGGAAACTCGATCTGCCAATGGAACGGTCGCCAGCCTTGCTCCCTGCGGAAGCGTCTGGCGGCCCTTTCAATCCTGTCCCAGTCCGGTTGGAACCGCGCCGTGATCCAGCTCTCGACCTCGGCACGTGCCTGTTCCCGCGCCTTTGCCTTGTCGGCCGAAAAAAACGCGGCGATGACTGCGTCGCCGACCTGTCTGGCAGGTTCGATTTCCTCCTCGACGCGACGATGACGCGATTCTTGGATCGCGCGCGTCACGTCATCGGGCGCCGTGCGAATGGCCTCGCGGCCTTCGAGCGCCTTTCGCACCTCGTCATGGATTAACTGTCGATAGAGCGGCAGGCCAGGCTTGCTTTGATCCCAGTTCGCCGCCTCGATCTCCTTCTGCGTCAGGCCGACAAGGCTGTCCCCCGCCTTGATCGCGTGGTCGAGGAAGGTAAACTCATGTTCGCGCGCGAGTGTCGCCAGCCACAGCGACAGGCGTGCCAGGTCTACGGCCATCGGGTTGCGGTCGACACCATAGAGGCAGCGCTGCGCCACCAGTCGGCGGGCATGAATGACTTCGTCCTCATCCGGCGGGATTGCCGGCTTTTCGGCCTCGTGCATGTCCCATGCCTGTTCAAGCCGCGCGCCGAGCTGGCGGCAGGCCTCGACGAGGAAGGCGCCGGAGCCGCAGGCGGGATCGAGCACCTTCAGCGACATAACAGCCTCCGGTGAGGCATTCGCGCCGATGCGCTCGAAAGCGGGCTCCAATGCATGGCGCACGATCGGCTCCGTGAGCGAGCGCGGTGTATAGTGCGAGCCGGAGCGGCGACGCTCGTCGGTCGGTTGAAGATAAGGCACGCCTGGACCTATCGGGGTGGATCTTGGTGAGGCGCGCTCATCGACGGCGTTGCCAAAGGCGGCGATCAGCGCATCGACATCCTCAGCCTCCTTCACCGCGGCGGCCTGCTTAGCCGTCAGCTTGATCGACTGGTCCTTCAGCCATTTCTGCCGATCGGTCGGCTTCTGCGCCAGCAGCGTCTCCAGACCAATGAAGTTGGGCAGCTTCTTTTCGTCCTTGAGAGCGATCATACGTTCGCTAGCGCGCCTGGCGGTGAAGCCCATCACGGTCTCGTAGACCGAGCCGATCGATTCCACATCGAGCGAGCGATAGGAAAGCCGCTCGCGCACCTTCTGGCCGTCCAGCCCTTTCCCCTCCACGGTCATTAGCCCGTGCAGGATGCGCAGGATGGTGCCGTCCGAAATGGGCAGCACCTCGGCCGCTTCCTTAGCCGAACCCTTATGGCGTCCTTCGAGGAAGGTGAAGGCATGCGGGTCGAACAGCTTGCCGCCGCGACGCGCCACCCAGTCCGGATAGCCTTCATGGACTAGGCGGAATACGGCGAGTAGCTGCCCCCAGGCGCCGCGACGCTCGTCCATGGTGTCGGGGTTCAGCGCCTCGTCGTCGAGCAGGCGCGAATAGAGCGTCTTGATCGAATAGGCCTGTTCCCATAGCTCGCCAAGCCCGCCGCTCTTGCAAGTCGGGAGCAGGTCGCGGTCCTCGGCATAGAGAAGGAAGACCAGCCGCATCAGGCAGGTCAGCAGCCCCTCGTAGAGATGATGCGGATCGTCCGACGCCAGCGCCTCGATCCGGAAAGGATCGGCGCGATGGATGCCGCGGAGCAGTTCGTAGAGCGCCTCCAGCACCTGGCTCGACAGCTTCTCCGACACCTCGTTCTGCGCTTCGCGCGACAGCTTCAGAAGATGCCGTAGCCGCGTTTCCTTCGGGCCGGTCCAGAAGGCGTTGCGCCCGAGACAGAGCTTCAGACCCGCCAGCATGGGCCGGCCCTCGACGCGGCCGAGCGCTGCCAGCGGCCAGGTGATCCAGCCGGCCGTTTCGCCGCGTGGCGCATAAACCAGCCGCAGCGTGTTCCTGGCAATGAGGATGCCGGCGCCGACGCCGGTCTCGCGCAGCAGCCGTTCGAGGCGCTGATGCGGGCTCGCCTCCCACTCGTCGGCACCGAACTGGCCGCGAGCATCGGGATCGAGGTCCACGTGAACCAGCATCAGCAACTGGGCCGGCAGGTCGGGCTCGGCCTCGCCGTCACGCCAAAGCAGCGCCATATGCGGTTCAAGCAGCGTGCCGTGCTCCGGCAGGGTGCGCGACAGTCCAGATGGCATCGCAGGCCCGTCTGGGGCACCGGCGACGTATCGGGCTGGCCAGGCAAGCAGCGCATCGAACGCGCGCCACGGGTCGCGCAGCACGAATTTCCTGTCGTCCTCCCGCTCGGCCTTTGTCGGAAGGCCGAGGGCCTTCGCGGCAGCTTCCGTCTCGATCGGGCCTTGCCGCAGCGGCGTCAGTCCGCTGTTGCGCAGCACGTTAGCGCCGAGAACGAGACCCTCGGGTTGAAGATAGTTCAGCCACTGGCTGG
Organism: Mesorhizobium sp. M2C.T.Ca.TU.002.02.1.1; assembly: GCF_003997225.1. Taxonomy (NCBI): domain Bacteria; kingdom Pseudomonadati; phylum Pseudomonadota; class Alphaproteobacteria; order Hyphomicrobiales; family Phyllobacteriaceae; genus Mesorhizobium; species Mesorhizobium sp. M2C.T.Ca.TU.002.02.1.1. Next base: position 12,816 of record NZ_RZTO01000020.1, on the reverse strand, counting down.
TTTCGTCGATATCGCCCAGTGCCAATTGTCGCCTCAACTTGTCGCTGGCCAGAGATAGACCAGACCGATCGGCTCGAGCTGGCGCGCCGTCACGGCGTAGGTGTCGCGCACCTTTTGCGGCTCGCTGCCGAGGTCTTTCTGAAGGCGCACCAGCTTGTCGTCCCAGGAGCGGCGATCGGCTTCGAACTGCCGCAGTTCACGCTCCGCCTGCTGCTTCTGCTCCTCGCTCTGATAGAGATCGAAGGACAGCTGCGTCGGCGGTTCGGCAACGCGCATGCTTTCCCGCACACGCCTGATCTGCCGTTCGAGCAGGTCGCTGAGGCCCCTAGCCTCCCGCTCGCCGTTTTCCGCCAGATCCTTTTTCGCGGCGGCCTCGGCCACCGAAGCACGGCGTTCGAGGTGAGGCCTGAGATCGGCAATGTCGGCATCCACGGATTGCCTCAGGCGCTCGATGATGCCGTCGCCGGGCGAGCGCGAGCTGCGCAGCGCCTCCTCGAGTTGGGCGATCGTGGTTGCCTCGCCGGTGTCGCCGAAAGGCTCCAGCGGCGTATCCCGGCGCACGTCGCGCCAGGTGGCGGTCACCGGGATAATTTCTTCATGCAGTCGCCGCCCGTCGGGTCCAAACAGTGACAATCGGCCAATCAGCACGACGCGCGGCTGCGCGCCCGCGCCAACAATGGCCGTCACTCTGCCGATATTCGTGCGGAAGCCCTGAGATGCAAAGCGCGACACCAGCCGTTTGACCAGCCGATGTTCGAGGTGCAGTTGCACGATGTCCTGGGGTTCCGGCTGGCCATCGGCCAGGACCGGGGGATCGAAGACCATGCCCCGCATCGGGTTCTCGTGCCGCCATCGGGCGCGGTCGCGCTGGCGCGGCGGACGGCCGGGACGCAGTTCATCGAACAGCGCTGCCCAGGACGGATCCTTCGTAAAGGCAGGGGAATCCGGATCGAGTGTAACCGCCTCAGGAACGGCGAAATGGCCAGACTCCAGCCTGGCGCCATCATCGGCCAATGCGATCTCGACGATCCGCTTCACGTCCGAGCCTGCGACGCCGACGCGCTGGCGCGCATCCTCAAGACGCCGCTGCAGCCAATCCTGCTCCTCTTTCAGCCTACCGATTCGGCGATCGGCCGCGTCGTCGAGATCGCGCTGCGCCGCGCCAACGCCGTCGTCGTTCACATTGTCGATTTCGTCCGCCAGACGGGCCGCGTCGGCGCGAGCGATCCCGCCTTCGGCAAGCCGCGTTCCGATCTTGTTCCGCAGCACCTCGCCGGCCGTGCCAAGCTGCTTGCGGATAATCTCGGTCTTGCGGATGAGCGTGTCCAGCACGCGGTCCTCGATGCGCTGCCTGTAGAGGAAGTAGCGGCAGCTCACCGTGGGTGACGGCTGCAGCTTGCGGTCGATGCGGCCGTTGCGCTGTTCGAGCCGCGACGGGTTCCACGGCAGGTCGATATGGATGAGATCGCGGCAGCGCGTCTGCAGGTTGAGGCCCTCGCGCGCGGCGTCGGTGCAGACCAGGACGCGGATCGGGGCTGAATCGAACGGTGCGTTGAAATCTTGCTTGATCCGGTCGCGTTCATCGAGGCTGGTTCGGCCGGTGAAACTGACGATGCGGTCGGTCAGGTCGACACGCCCATTCGTGCGCCGGAGCAGCCCTTCCGCAAGCCGCTCGACGACCCAGCGCCGCGTGTCGTCCCACTCGGTGAACAGGATCAGCCGGCGATCCTCCCAGCCGTGCTTTCCGTCCAGCATCTCCTCCTCGATCCAGTCGAGGAGCTTTTCGATCCGCTGGTCCGGTCCGTCCCGATGTGCCGCAGTGATCTTCAGCATCGCCTCGACATGGGCGATGGCGGCGTTCATATCGCCCAGTTCGCCGCGCGCATCGGCGGTCGCTTCCTCGATCAGGTCGTCGCTCTCGATCACGTCCTCGGCGACGTCCCCGGTGGCCGAAAGACTCTCCTGCCGCCGTTGCAACGTTCGCAGATGTGTCCGCAAGGTCCGGTCGAAGGCGGCTATCGAGGAGAACAGGCGCTGCTGCAGATTGGCGAACATGAAGCGGGCGCGGCTGCCGCCCATGTTGCCCGACCGGTAGTCGTCGAGCATGGCCGCGAGCCGCAGTTCGGGGGCATCGGTCGGCAGGCCATCGATGACGATCGGATCGACCAGGCGTTCCGGAAACTTGTGCCCCAGCCGGCGCAGATCCTCCTTCAGTCGCCTTACCATGACCGGCTCGAGATCCTTCTCTTGATCTTTCTCGCCAACCTTGATGCCGCGGGTGAAGCGCTGCGGGTCAAGAATTTCGAGAAGCGTGGAGAAGGAGTTGGGATGGCCGTTGTGCGGGGTGGCGGACAGGAACAACCGGTGTTCGAACGGCGCCGCGATCTCCCGCACCGCGCGCGTCAGCTGGGACTCCGTGGCCCAGGCGATCCCACCGGACGGCGCCGCGTGGTGAGCCTCGTCCAGGATGAGCATCGAGCGCGCCTGGTAGGAGCCGAGCATGTCGCGCAGGCCGCTCATATAGGTTTCGTCGGCCAGCACGCTGTGCGAGACGATGAATCGCGAGCCGATGCTCCAGGGGTTCGCGGAGAAGCCTCGGCGGCGCCGGCTCTCGAGCAGGTATTCGCGGTCGACGATCGTGAAGTCGAGGCCGAACTTCTGCGAAAGCTCGTCCTGCCATTGCGACTGCATCGACGCCGGAGCGGCAACGACCACGAAGCTCAGCCGCCGGCGCAGCATCAGTTCGCGCACGATGAGGCCGGCCTCGATCGTCTTGCCCAGGCCGACGTCGTCGGCGATCAGAAGGTTGACGCGCGGGAGCTCCAGCGCCTTCGCCAGCGGAAGCAACTGGTATTGCTCGAGCCTGATGCCGGAGCGGAACGGGGCCTGAAACAGCCTGCGGTCAGCGGATGTTGCGGTTCGCCATTCGGTAGCCCGCAGATGGGCACCGAGCCGACGCGGGCTCTCGAACGTGCTTCTTAGCAGGTTCGACCAGTCCGAAGTGTCTATCGGCTCGAGATCGAGCTCAGCCCGCACCGCGATTCGCAGGACATCGCCTTGCGAGTCGTCCTCCACCGAGACGAGGTCCAACGTCGGCACCGGTCCGTCAGCGGCCAGATCTTCGACGATCCAGGTCGTCGATCGGGCACGAACGAAATCGCCAGGCCGGAATGTCGTTTTTTCGGTCAAAAGGAATCCCCCTGCGCCATGATGAAGCGCTTCGTTGAACAACGTCAACTCGGATGTTTCCTACGATCGTTTGGTCGCGCCTGGTAATAGCGAACCGGCACGTCGACGTCGATCTGCTGACCATGCTATGGGCGCTGTCCCGTGTCCTCTTTGACTACTGACATAGCAGCGCGCATGATCTTGCATACCATCACGCTAACGGCCGTCAAATCACCTGCGGCCTTCAGCCTTACCTACGCAGAGCAGCCGGTAGAGAAGAAGCAGAAGCGCTTTCGGGACCGGGTTTGCCTTGAACCGCAGGTCGACCTGAAGGCCTACACATGCCGGGCGGTCGTCGACTGGGTCGATATCCGGTTCCGGACTGTAAGCCACACCCAGTGGCGATGGATCAAGCGTTACATCGACAAAGCTATCGGGGAGAGGGTCTACGTCGAGAAGAAGCAGCTCGATGACGACGGCAAATATCGGGACTTCCGGGTGCGTATCCAGGAGCCGGTCACCAAGGATCTGCTGCTCGTCGAAGAGGCAGTCAGGGCGAAATGGGACCTGGTGGGGCCAGCCGCCATCGTCGGCCTCGAAGTCAGCGTCGATTTCACGCCGCGCGAGCCTTCCGATGAGGCACTCGCGTTGATGTTCGGTGTCCTGGTGCGCGGCCACTTGCCAAGCCGGGATGTCATTAACGAGCCTCCCGACCGACCGAGGTTCGCCTGGGACAAGGGTAAGAACACTACCGCCTATGTGCTCGGTCATGATCCGCGACAGCCCGACCGCAGCGACGCCTTCCTGCTTAACCCCGCGAAAGATCGACCGGCGACAATAGACTCTACCTACTACGCCGGCGCTGAGGGATCGCGATGCGCGTGGCGAACGATGATCAAGCTGCTGGACAGGCAGAACATTGCCACCGGCACCAGAGAGGTCCTGCCGGAAGAGGAACGGAGAGTGCGGATCGAAATCACCGTCGACAAGGGTGAGCTCGACGAGATGGGCATCCGGACGATCGAGGATCTTGCAAGCTTCAAGTTCCAACGCTTTCAAGGTCGATACTTCAAGTTCGTGCTCCCGACCTTTCCGGATCTTGCCTGTCAGCCGGAAGAGAAGAGGACACTGCCCTTGGAGCAGCTACGGGAGGCGCGGCTGCAACGATTCCTGAACGCGGGTGTCGTCGGCTTGGAAGCGTGGGACGAGGCCTGGCGAAGGAAGAAGAAGCAGACCCGGAAGAAAACCCTCAAGAGTGACCTACCTTTGGCGCTGACATCCGTCATGGCCGGAAGCTCCAGCTCGTTGAGGGATTACAATGAGCTCACAAGAAGGGTGATACAGGCCCTCCGTCATATCGATGGCCGGATGCGGCTGAAAGGGCCGTCCCCGAGTTCGGGCGCCAGCGATTTTTGAGGGCCTGAAGGTCTTCTCTGTCTTTCGATACGTGTTGTAGTGGTGAAGAAGACGATGCATGCGTGTAGTGAAGCAAGTTATTAGAGCCGAAATGCGCGCCACGACGCCGGTATCAACGCCCTCAAGCTGTTTAGCACTGCACACGACGACCGGTAGACGCACATTTCCGTGGAGAAAACCTGAAATGTGGGATGTGCGACGGCCGGTGGCGATAGGGTCGGCCGAGGACATCCGCATCGCACGGCGACTATCGCCGAATGGAGCCACACGACCGGCGTCACGGCATGATCCCTGCGCGCCGGCGAAGAAATCCAGGACGCTGGTCATCAGGCCGATGATCGCGCGAAGCGACAGCGAAGCGACTGTTCGCTTCGGATACTCGCCTTTGTCACAGGGGAGCTCCAGGGCTGGCGCCGACGCTGTCGATGCATCGATGACGCATCGAGCACACGGAACCAGCCGGTGACGCGCCCTCGCGAGAATGCATCCCGTCCTTCATCCGCATTGAGAACACTCGACAGGGTTTAGTAAAATCAATGAATGAAGCTCGCCCGCTCGTCGCCTACAGTTTCGCGTATGTAAGGCGGCAATTCCACTCGTTAGACGAGCTCAACGCCAACGGCGCGCTCAGGCGTCAGCGTGCAGCCCAGTTAGTCTTCGAGAAAGTCAGTGGAGGGTGGATCCTGCAGACGATTGCCGACTGGAGCACCTATCGCGCCTTGTTCACATCGAGGGAGAAGTTCCGGCACGCGCTCGAAGTAGCGCGCAGTTCCGGTGCTGGCCTTCTCTTGGCCGACATCCGGGAACTGTTGGCATGCACGAAACGGGACCGGATCAGTGAGTGCGCCAGCGCCCTGGACGCTCTCGATGTCGAAGTCTGGGATGCCTCATTGCGTCGCACCTGGCAGTCGATGACGGAGGGCGAGCGGCGCTCTCTCGTCATAAACGCCACGCAGACGAACAACTCGCGGTCTGAAGCGGTGAAGGTCGGAATTCGGCTGTCCCCAACGGAGAAGGCGCCACTTCCGACCGGCAACTACAAGCACGGCAACAGCGCCAATCGCCTTGCAGCTGATCAGCGCGCTCGCCGGCTCCGCGATTTCGTTGTGGAAGAGATGGCGAGGCTGCCAACAGGTGAGAAATTGTCGCCGTCGGTCTTGGCAGCGGCACTGAACGCGGCTGGGATACGTTCTGCTCGGGGCGGGCACTGGAGCCACAATACAGCAAAGGACCTCATCGCCCGCATCGGCACTTTGCTAGCGAACCCGATGTCACCGTGATTGTGCACCGGCTGTCGGCGAGGCAATGATCGTAGTTCTGGTTGCAACCACCATGACGGAGATATTCTGCCAAGGGAGGATAGGGGAAGGGCGTTGAAGCCAGAGAAAACAGCGGCGCGCTCGCATGCCTCCTTTACCGTGGTCGCGGTTGTCAAAGATACTCTTGGCGGTTCAATGAGAGCTGATCTTCACCAAGACCGAACACGCGGCTCCAGGCCGTCGTTTCGCAGGCTGCTTCCTGCCGGAGGCACGCTCAAAACATTGTGGCTGGAAATATATTCGCTGATGCGGGGCAAGGTGTCCCGTCGATGACGGGTCCATGTTTCGGCAACCGGCGGCGTCGATCCAGGTGATGCTTCCTGACTTTCGAGTTTCTTCTGCCGGCCAGGGTGTTCCCGGCTCGTCTATGCAGGTCCAGCGCGCGCCCTTCATATTGTCGCCGAGACAAAAAAGCCGATTTCGGGCTCAGAGCGTCAACTTAATGTAAACTTACGTCAACCTGGACACTGAAATCATTGGCTTTTTGTTGTCGGAGAAGTTGACAGCGCAACGCTCCAAGTTGGCATTCTGGGCGAATTTGCCTCTGAAAAGTTGACTGTTCTGCCTAGAATGCCAACAAAATTGGTTGCAGTGTCAACTTTCTGCAACCAACTTTAGGTTGCATGTCCCCGGCAGAGGAGGATTGGAACCCGGGATATCGGTGGTGCCCCAACGCATCCCCATCGCATCTCGATACCTCACCTAGGACTTCGATGTTCCCATGGGGATCCACCGCACTGTTCCTCTTCAGCGGATGCTGGCCATTCCCCGAATTTCTCCAGACCAGGTTTTCGAATTGGATTAACAGGACAAACCTATCCAATCTCGAGTTTGATCATGTTGACGCAGCGTAAAGCGCAGTCCGTTTTCTATTTCGCTATAGGTTACATATCACCGCAAGCGCCTCGGTCGGCGCTTCCCTTTCTCTCTCAGACCAACGTGCACCATAAAGCTCCGCTCCAACTAAACGCTATGCAGATCGTCGCCTCCCTCATCCACGCCCTCCCTGCATCTGAACGCAGGTGTTTCGACCGCAAGGAAGCGGCGTCATATCTGGGCGTGAGTCCTGCACATCTCGACAAGCTTGTGAGGAATGGCTTGGCGCCCCAGCCAATCGGGTTCCTGGGCCGCAAAGTCTGGGACAAGGCGGTGCTCGACCGTCTGCTTGATACCCACTCCGGGATTACCGGCTCTAACGGGGATTCCGACGATCTCGACCGTGAGCTTGCTGAGTTCGAGGCGAAGCATGGTCGCGCTTGAACTGAAAGGTCTCCACCGGGTCAGATCCAAGGGGAGGGTCTACTGGTATGCCTGGCGTGGCGGTCCGCGGGTGCTCGGCGAACCCGGAACCCCTGAATTCGTCGCTTCATACAACGAAGCGATCGCCAGCGTTACGACACCCGACAACAGTCGCTTCCGGTCCCTGGTAGCGCTCTACAAAGCCAGCCCTGACTATCAGAAGCTTGCCCACTCGACGCGGCGCAACTGGGGGCCCTGGCTCGACCGCATCGCCGACCATTTCGGCGAGCTGCGGATCGCGCAGTTCGATCGGCCTGAGAGGATCAGGCCGATCATCCGGCAGTGGCGGGCCAAATATGCCGAGAAGCCGCGGACGGCGGACTATGGCATGCAGGTATTGTCCCGCATGCTCTCCTACGCTGTCGATCCGCTCGGCAAGATCGCTTCCAACCCGTGCGAGGGGATCAAGCAGATCTACAACCATTCGGATAATGATCGCTCCGAGATCATCTGGATGGATGACGATATCGCGCATCTGAAGAAGACCTGCTCGGCCGAGATTGCGCACGCCGTCGACCTAGCTGCCCATACCGGCTTGCGCGCCGGGGATCTCTTGCGACTGTCCTGGTCCCACGTCGGCGAGGATGCGATCGTCATTCCCACCGGCAAGAGCGGCCGCCGCCGCGAGGCGATCATCCCACTTTACCAGGCATTGCGCGATGTCCTGGCGCGCATACCAAAGCGCTCGCCTGTCATCCTGACGCACAGCAAGAAGGGACCCTGGGCGCCCGGTAGCCTCACCAAGGCGTTCGACATGGCCAAGCAGGAGGCCTGGCCGAAAGGCGACAATCTGCACTTCCACGATCTTCGCGGCACTGCCGCGACAAAGTTCTACCTTGCCGGTCTCACAGCGCGCGAGATCGCCGAGATCATGGCCTGGGAGGAGAACACCGTCGAGCGGATCATCCGCCGCTACATTGGCCGCGGTGCCGCGATCAAGGAGAAGATCCGTAGGCTCAACGAGGCCAGATCGAGAACATAGGCTGTAAAACTACCTGTAAAACCGCCCACTTGGATCGCGGGCGGCTCCAGGCTCAAACCCTTAGAGGGCAAGCTGGAGCGGGTAGCGGGAATCGAACCCGCGCGTTCAGCTTGGGAAGCTGACAGGCTACCATTACATCATACCCGCGCAGCAGCCTCGTTACCATGATGGCGCCGCCTCAGGCAATCGGCAAAGCGGAGCAGGCGGCTCCATTGCTTGATGCCTTTCGGCGGAATGCGTATCTCTGATATCGTGCCGCCGAATCGGGCGGCTCGAACCGGAGAATGGCCTTGTCCGCACTGACGCGCTTTCTTGGCGACACGCCGCTCAGGGTGTTCCTGAAGCTGCTCGTGGTCTCCTTCCTCGTCGGCCTCGTCATGCATGCCTTCGGCTGGTCGCCGATGGACGTCCTCTATGGCATCCGCCAGTTCTTCGTCGATTTGTGGAATCTCGGCTTCCACGCCATCGACCGCTTCCTGGGCTATATCCTGCTCGGCGCGGCGATCGTCGTGCCGGTGTTCATCCTGCTTCGGATCGCCAGCTACAGGAAGTAGTAGGCAGTAGGGGCTGTCTTCCCTATTGCCCACTGCCTATCCCTGCAGCCTAGTTTCAGTAGACCGCGGCGTGTCGGGCGGCCACCTCGAACAGGATGGCATGGCGCGCGGCCAGCGCCGGTACGTCGGTCGAGTAGCCGCCGCCGATGACGCCGCACAGCGGCACGCCCTGCTTGCGGAAATGGCCGATGACCATGTCTTCGCGGGCGCCGAGGCCGTCGTCGGTCAGCGCCAGCCGGCCGAGCCTGTCTTCGGCATGCACATCCACGCCCGCATTGTAGAAGACGATGTCCCAGCGCCTTTGCCCGGAGAGTTCCGGCAGGACAGTGGCGAGCCGCTCGAGATAGGCGTCGTCGCCGGTGCCGTCCGGCAAGGCGATGTCGAGGTCCGAAGCGATCTTGCGCACCGGGTAGTTGCGTTCGCCATGCATGGAAAAGGTGAAGGCGCGCGGCTCGTCCTTCAAGATGTCCGCCGTGCCGTCGCCCTGATGCACGTCGAGGTCGACGACCAACACGTTTTCGACGGCGCCTTCGGCAAGCAGCGCCAGCGAGGCGACGGCGACATCGTTGAAGGTGCAGAAGCCGGCGCCTTGCGCGCGCCTGGCATGATGGCTGCCGCCGGCGGTGTTGCAGGCGATGCCGTGTTCAAGCGCCAGCCTGGCGGCAAGCACTGTGCCGGCGGTGGCGAGCTGCGCCCTGAGCGACACGCGCGGGCCGACCGGAAAGCCGATCTCGCGCTCTATCTTCTCCGGCACCTGGCAGGCGACCACCTGATCGACATAGTCGGCCGCATGCGCAAGCTTCAGCCGTGCAGCCGGTGCCGGCTCAGGCAGCGAAAGCGCGCCGGGTACGGCCAGCCCTCGTATACGCAAGGCCTCCATCAAAAGCGGATATTTGCTCATCGGAAAGCGGTGGTTGACGGCGAAGCCGGCGTCATAGTCGGGGTGATGGACGATCTGTAGCGACATGGATCGGGGGGCTGCGCCAGGTTTGGAATTCGGTTGGCAGTCCGGCGGATGTGGTTGCGTGACGCCGGCAAACTGGGGCACATCAGGTCCTCGATCAAGCCGCAATCAGCCAGGCAGCAATCCCTTTGGATACGACTCAAGCCAACGCCAGGTCTTTCGTCGTCACCAACCGCTCGGTGCTGGCGATCGCCGTGCCGATGACGCTTGCCTATCTGACGACGCCGCTGCTCGGCATCGTCGACACCGCGGTGGTCGGCCAATTCGGTGACGCGGCCCTGCTCGGCGGCCTGGCTGCGGGATCGCTGGTCTTCGACGTCGTCTTCACCACCTTCAACTTCCTGCGCTCGGGCACCACCGGCCTCGTCGCCCAGGCCTTCGGGCGCGGCGATCCGTTGGAGGAGCAGGCGGTGCTGTGGCGCGCCGTGCTGATCGCGGTCGTCGCGGGCGTCGTGCTTGCCGCCCTTTCGCCGCTCTTTGCCGTTGCCGGCCAATGGTTCATGGGCGCCGAGCCGCGCGTCAGCGCGGCGATGTCGGTCTATATCCGCATCAGGCTGCTGGCGGCGCCCTTCTCGCTGATCAACTACGCCATACTGGGCTACGTGCTGGGGCGCGGCGAAGGCGGGCTCGGCCTGATGCTGCAGGCCGTGCTCAACGGCATCAACATCCTGCTCTGCTTCCTGCTCGGCCTCGAGCTCGGCTGGGGCGTTGCCGGCGTCGCCTGGGCGACTGTCACCGGCGAGTTCCTGGCCATGCTGCTTGGCTTGGCAATCGTGCTCAACCGTTTCCGCAAGCTGGAGCGGCCCTCGCGCCGGCGCATCCTCGATTTGCCGGCCTACCGGCGCATGCTGTCGCTCAACCGCGACATCATGATCCGCTCCTTCTCGCTGCTTGCCGCTTTCGCGCTGTTCACCAGGCAGGGCGCGCAGTTCGGCACGGTGACGCTTGCCGCCAACGCCGTGCTGATGAATTTCTTCCTGATCGCCGGCTATTTCCTCGACGGCTTCGCCACCGCCGCCGAGCAGCTGGCCGGCCGCGCCATCGGCGCGCATGCGCCTGCCCCGTTCCGGCAGGCGGTGCGGCTGACGCTGATCTGGGGTTTTGGCCTTGCCGGTATCGCCACGCTCATCCTGCTGACCGCCGGCGCCGGTCTGGTGGCGCTGGTGACGACGTCGCCGGAGGTCCGCGCGGTCGCCGACATTTATCTGCCCTGGGCCGCCTTCACGGCGCTGAGCGGCGTGCTCGCCTTCCAGATGGACGGCGTCTTCATCGGCGCCACCTGGTCGCGTGACATGCGCAACATGATGCTGTTGTCCTTCCTCGCCTTCAGCGCCGCGCTCGTCGGGCTTGCGCCGGCCTTCGGCAACAACGGCCTGTGGGCGTCGCTGCATGTCTTCCTGCTTGTGCGGGGGGTGAGTTTGCTTGCGGTGCTAAGGCTCAGGGTACGCACGGCATTTTAGCGCTGGACGCGTCCGAGGCGTCTCTCAGCTCCAGAGATCGGTCGAGAGGTACTTCAGCCCGGAGTCGCAAATCACGACGGCGATCGTCTTGCCCGATTGGTCGCCCTTCAGGAGACGCAGCGCGGCGGCCACATTCGCCCCGGAGGAGAAGCCGCCGAAGATACCTTCGCTGCGCGCGAGCAGGCGCGTGGTCTCGCGTGCCTCGTCGCCGGAAACCTGAAGATAGCCATCCACGGGCGCGTTGGCCAGGAACGCCAGGTCCGGCATCGCATAGCCGCCGCCTTGAATAGGGTGTTCGGATTGGGTGACCGTCTCGCCCGCGGCAGCCGCGGCGCCCTCAGGCTCGACAATGAAGCACTTGATCAAGGGATTGCGTTCCTTGAGCGCCTTCGCCACTCCGGCATAGGTGCCGCCGGAGCCGATGAAGTCGACGAATGCGTCGATGGCGCCATGGCTGGCGTCCCAGATTTCCGGCCCGGTCCCGTGATAATGCGCAAGCCAGTTCCCGTCGCGATGGAACTGGTCGGCGCGATAGGCGCCGCGTTCCGCCGTCACCGCTCTGGCGGCCTGCTCGACGAGCGCCAGATCGCCGCCCGAGACCTGCCCCGGCACCGACCCCGGCAACTGGTCCACGAGGATCACTTCCGCGCCGAGCGCCGCCATCATGCGGGCGCGCTCTTCGGAGTTGCCCTTCGACATCACCGCGACGAAGGGGTAGCCCCTGACGGCACAGATGATGGCGAGCCCCGTTCCCATATTTCCCGAGGTAAGCTCGACCACCGTTTGCCCCGGCTTGATGGCGCCGGACCTTTCGGCCTCCTCGATTATACCAAGCGCCGCACGGTCCTTCTTGGAAAAGCCCGGATTGAGATATTCCAGCTTTGCGAGGATTGCGCCGTCGACGCCGGCCTGCGCCGTCAGCCTGTCGAGCCGGACCAACGGCGTTCCGCCGATCGAGTCCACGACGGAGCTCAAAACCTCGGCCATCGTGTGTCCTCCTGCCGCTATGGGCACTCGTCAGAGTTGTTCGGACCAGCTTGCGCAGCTGGTGTCGCGTAGCTCTGAGATGGATTTGAGGCGCTCCGTCTCCACGAAGCGCGCCATGCCGGCGACGATGCGCCCGGGCAGCGTCGGTCCGGCATAGATCATGCCGGTGTAAAGCTGGACGAGGTCGGCGCCGGCGCGGATCTTTTCCAATGCGGCCTCGGTGGAGTCGACGCCGCCGACGCCGATGATCGCTATCCGCGGGCCGAGCAGCTTCCGCATGCGGGCGAGCACCGCGGTGGAACGCTCGAACAGCGGCTTGCCCGAAAGGCCGCCGGTTTCATTGGCCAGCCCTGAGCTCCGCAATCCGGTCCGCGCCAGCGTCGTGTTGGAGACGATGATGCCGTCGATCTTCTTCTCGGCGACCTCGGCGGCGATGTCTTCCAGCTCCGCTTCGACCAGGTCCGGCGCGATCTTGAGGAAGACAGGCGGCTGGGCAGAGGCTGCGGCACGCGCGGCCATCACTCGCGACAGCAATTCGCCGAGCTGCTCGCGCGCCTGCATGTTGCGCAGGCCGGGCGTGTTGGGCGAGGAAATGTTGACGGTCAGATAGCTCGCATAGGGCGCGAAGCGGGCGACGCCGCGCTCATAGTCGCCGATGCGGTCGGCG
>NZ_RZTO01000209.1:0-8305 GCF_003997225.1 Mesorhizobium sp. M2C.T.Ca.TU.002.02.1.1 | reverse complement strand
TTCTCACTCCGCCGCGAATTCGGCCGGGTCGAAGTCGTATTGCGTCGAGCAGAACTCGCAGGCGACATGGATGCCGCCATCCTCGGTCGAATCCTTGATCTCCTCGGCCGAAAAGCCTCCGAGGATGCCGTGGATCTTCTCGCGCGAGCAGGAGCACTGGTCGGCGACCGGCACGCCGCGGAAAACCCGCACGCCATGCTCGTGGAACAGCCGGTAAAGCAGCCGCTCGGCGCCCACTGTCGGGTCGATCAGCTCGGTCTGCTCGATCGTGCCCAGCAGCGCCAGCAATTCCTGCCAGGAATTGTCGGCCGGCTGGTCCGCGACGTCACGCGGATCACCGTCGCCGCCCGAAATATCGGGAATGCGCATGCGCTCCGGCGCCTGGGGCAGGAACTGCGCCAGGATGCCGCCGGCGCGCCACTGCTCGCGCGCGCCGGCCGGGCCGGGCGTGACCAGCTTGGCGACCGACATCTTGATGTCGGTCGGGATCTGCTCCGACTGGCGGAAATAGGTGCGCGCGGCGTCCTCCAGCGAGGTGCCGTCGAGCTGGACGATGCCCTGGTAGCGCTGCGTATGCGCGCCCTGGTCGATGGTCAAAGCCAAGACACCGTTGCCAAGCAGCGTCTGCTGCGAGGCCTCGCCGGCGGCGATCAGCGCCTGCAGCCGGTCGGCATCGAAGCGCGCATAGGCGCGCAGCGCATGTGGCGTGGTGAAATCAGCCACGAGCATGTCGACCGGACCGTCGGTGCGGGTCTGCAGGATGAACTTGCCCTCGAACTTCAGCGAGGTGCCGAGCAGCACGGTGAGCACGCAGGCTTCCGCCAGCAGGCGGGCGACCGGCTCGGGATAATTGTGACGGCTCAAAATGGCGTCGAGCATCGGCCCGAGCTGCACGGTGCGGCCGCGCACATCGAGCGGCGCGACCTCGTAGGGCACGACGTGATCGTCGCCGGCAAAGCCGAATTCACCGAGTTGGGGTCTATGCTCAGCCAAGGTATGGGTTTCCAACATGACAAAACTCCGGGGCGCAGCCATGCAACCCGATGAGCCGCATGCGTCGAAGCGCGTTCAATTTACGTGATGGCCCGCAAATAGGCATCACATATCCCCAGATCAAGTTGACCCCGATCGGGCCGGAAGCGGTCAGGTCGGCCCTTCTCAAGCGCCCAGGCACCAGGCCAGCACCGCCTTCTGGGCGTGCAGCCGGTTCTCGGCCTCGTCGAAGACCACCGAATGCGGCCCGTCGATCACCTCGTCGGTGACCTCCTCGCCGCGATGCGCCGGCAGGCAGTGCATGAACAACGCATCGGCTTTGGCCTTCGCCATCAGCGCGGCATTCACCTGATAGGGCAGGAAGACGTTGTGGCCGCGGGCGCGATGCTCCTGGCCCATCGAGACCCAGCTGTCGGTGACGACGCAGTCGGCCTGGTCGACGGCTTCCTCGGCGGACTTGGCAAACCGGACCTTGCCGCCATTGGCTTTCGACCAGTCGACATATTTCTCGAAAGGCTCGCTGCCCTCCGGCACCGCGACATTGAGGTTGAAGCGGAAGCGCGCCGAGGCTTCGAGCAGCGAATGCAGCACATTGTTGCCGTCACCGGTCCAGGCGAAAGTCTTGCCGGCCACCGGACCGCGATGCTCCTCATAGGTCATGATGTCGGCCATGAGCTGGCAGGGATGCGTGTCGTCGGTCAGCCCGTTGATGACCGGAACGGTGGCGTTCTCGGTGAGCTCCAGCAGCCGGTCATGCGAGGTGGTGCGGATCATGATGGCATCGACGTAACGAGACAGCACTTTTGCCGTGTCGGCGATGGTTTCCGAGCGGCCGAGCTGCATCTCGGTGCCGGTCAGCATGATCGTCTCGCCGCCGAGCTGGCGCATGCCGACATCGAAGGATACGCGCGTGCGCGTCGACGGCTTGTCGAAGATCATGGCCAGCACCTTGCCGTCGAGCGGTTTTGAGCGCTCACCCGCCTTGAGCCTGGTCTTTCGCGCCACCGCGTCGTCCAGCATCGAGCGCAGGTCGCCCGCGGAAACGGCGGATAGATCGGTGAAGTGGCGAACACTCATCGGCAGGTTCCAGAAATTATTTCGCGGCTTCGGCCGCAATAGCGTCGGTCAGGCCCTTGGCGCCGGCGCGAATGCGCTTCAGCGCCTCGCCGATCTCCGCGTCGGTAACGGTGAGCGGCGGCAGGAGCCGGATGACATTGTCGCCCGCCGGCACGGCAAGCAGGTGCTGGTCGCGCAGCGCCATGTTCACCTTGGTGTTGGGCATGACGCATTTCAGGCCGAGCATCAGGCCGGTTCCCCTGATGCCCTCGATGACGTCGGGAAATTCGTCCGCGACCCCGGCCAGCCCCTGTTTCAGAAGCAGCGCCTTGCGCTGCACGTCCTCGAGGAAACCGTCGGCCAGCACCACGTCGAGCACGGCGTTGCCGACCGCCATCGCCAGCGGATTGCCGCCGAAGGTGGTGCCGTGTACGCCGGCGGTCATGCCGGTCGCCGCCTCATCCGTGGCAAGGCAGGCACCCATCGGGAAGCCGCCGCCGATGCCCTTGGCGATCGCCATCAGGTCGGGCGTGACGCCGGCCCACTCATGCGCGAACAATTTTCCGGTTCGGCCGATGCCGCACTGGACCTCGTCGAAGATCAAAAGCAGGCCGTGCTGGTCGCAGAGCTGCCGCAGCCGCTTCAAGGACTGCGTCGGCACCGGGCGGATGCCGCCCTCGCCCTGCACCGGCTCGATCAGGATTGCCGCGGTCTCCGGCGTGATCGCCTTTTCGGCCGCGTCGATGTCGTCGAATGCGACCTGGTCGAAGCCCTCGACCTTCGGGCCGAAGCCTTCGAGATATTTGTACTGGCCGCCGGCGGCGATCGTCGCCAGCGTGCGGCCGTGGAAGGCGCCCTCGAAGGTGATGATGCGGAAACGCTCCGGGTGACCCTTGACGAACTGGTAGCGCCGCGCCGTCTTGATGGCGCATTCCAGCGCCTCGGCGCCCGAATTGGTGAAGAACACCTTGTCGGCAAAGGTGGCGTCGACCAGCCGCTCGCCCAGCCGGCGCTGTTCCGGGATCTCGTAGAGATTGGAGACGTGCCAGAGCTTGGCGGCCTGTTCGGTGAGCGCCGCGACCAGATGCGGATGGCTGTGGCCCAGCGAATTCACCGCGATGCCGCCCGCGAAGTCGAGATATCGCTCGCCCTTGTCGGTGACCAGCCAGGTCCCCTCCCCGTGGTCGAAAGCCAGGGGTGCGCGAGCAAAGGTCTCGTAAAGCGCCGAACCGCTCATTATATGCGTCTCCGGAACCGGAAATCAAAAAAGCCGCCAATGCGGCGGCCTTTGCGGCTTATCATGTTTTTCGGCCATGAAGTCAACGAAAACGTCACGCACAAGCGCGTGGCAAAGCCCTGACGCCACGCCGGCTCATAAGTAGACCGGCAAGTTGGGGAAAACCGAAAAAACCGAATCGTGTTGCCCTGGGGACTCTTGTCACCGAGTCAGCGCATAAGGTATTTGTAGTCGAGAAATAACTAGATTTCGTGCGGCGGACCTAAATCACCCGGTATATGTGGTGTCGTTTGCCCGGCGGGAGCCGGGTCGGGAATGGATTCTGACTACCGCACGCCTCAGCAGGAGCGCGGCCCCATGAATTGGACTGACGAGCGGGTAGAACTTCTCAGGAAATTGTGGTCGGAGGGCCTGAGCGCCAGCCAGATTGCCGCACAGCTTGGCGGAGTGAGCCGCAATGCCGTCATCGGCAAGGTGCATCGCCTGAAGCTGTCGGGCCGCGGCCGCGCGACGGCCGCCCCGGCGCGCCAGAAGAAGGCGACGCAAGGCGCCTCGATGCAGAAATCGGTGACCCGCGCCGCAAGCGCCACGCGCCATGTGACGGCGACCATCGGCGCCACGGCGCTGCAGGTGCAGTTCGACGCCGAGCCGGTCGCGCGCCACTATATCCGCCCGGTTGAAAACGTGGTCGTTCCGATCTCGCGCAACCTGCAGCTTGTCGAACTGACCGAACGCACCTGCAAATGGCCGAACGGCGACCCACTCTCGGAAGACTTCAGCTTCTGCGGCAACGACGCCGCCGAAACGGGACCGTACTGCAAGTATCACTCCCGGGTTGCGTTCCAGCCGGCGGCGGAACGGCGCAGGGCAAGGTAAGATTAGGGGAATAGGGGAGTAAGGCAGTAGGGGAGTAGGTGAAGATTGCCCTTGTGAGCGCAGCTTTTGGCAGTTTCCTAACATACTCCCTTACTGCCCTACTCCCTTACTCCCCTATTTCACAGCCACCCATTCTTCTTGAACCGCCAGTACAGGAACGCACAGATCAGCGCGATGGCCGCGAGCACGGTCGGATAGCCATATTCCATCTTCAGCTCCGGCATGTCGGAGAAGTTCATGCCGTAGATGCCGGCGAAGGCTGTCGGCACCGCCAGAATGGCGGCCCATGAGGCGAGCTTCTTGGAGATGGCGGTTTCCTGGCTCTGCCCAACGAGAAGGCTCGCTTCGAACGCGAAGGCCAGGACCTCGCGCAGGCTGTCGATCTTTTCCTGCACGGTGCGGATGTGGTCGGTCACGTCGCGAAACAGCGGATGCATGGCGGCATGGATCTGCGGCAGATCGGCGCTGGTCAGCCTACGGCAGACCTCGACCAGCGGCAGGGCCGCATTGCGCAGCCGCAAGAGATCGCGGCGCAGCATATATAGACGCTCGATATCGGCGCCGGTCATCGGCTTCAAAAGCACCTTGTCCTCGATCGCCTCGACCTCGTCCTCGATCTGCTCCAGCACCGGCATGTAATTGTCGACGATGAAATCGAGGATGGCGTAGAGGACGAAATCCTCGCCCTTGGCGAGCGAATGCGGGCAGCTCTCCCAATGCTGGCGCACGGCGGCGTAGGAGGTCGAGGGGCCGTGCCGGACGCTGACGATGTAGCCGGTGCCGACGAACAGATGCGTCTCGCCGAAGGTGACGCGGCCGTCGATCAATTGCGCGGTGCGGGCGACGATGAAGAGAGCATCGCCATATTGCTCGATCTTCGGGCGCTGATGCGGATGCTCGGCGTCCTCGATCGCCAGGTCATGCAGGTGGAATTGCGCCTGCACCCTGAGCAGGAGATTGCGATCGGGCTCGAGCAGGCCGATCCAGACGACATGGCCGGGTTTTGCCGCCCATTCGCCGGCCTGTTCGATGGCGATGTCGGTGACGCGCTTGCCGGCCGAATAGACGCTGGATGCAATGATGCCCGATGTCGGCGGGGCCGGGGTCAGGTTTCGAACTTGTTCCATCGCAAACCTCCCGAGACTGCGACTGACAAATTGCTGCGCCTGGAGCAATTCCAGGAAAAGTGTGAGCGGTTTTCCGCCCGGAATTGCGTAAAAACAAAGAGTTAGGGCGTCTCACCGTTTTCATGAAACGGTGAGACGCTCCAGAGGAGCTTAACCTAAATCAGGAAGCCGTTCGAGAGGCGCATGTTCACTTAGCCGGCACCGTGCCGGGAAGCACGACCTTATCGGTCTTGTCGCCCTTCGGACGGTCGGCGGGCATCTGGTCGCCGGTGACGATGTAGTAGATGGTCTCGGCGATGTTGGTTGCATGGTCGCCGATGCGCTCGATATTCTTGGCGCAGAACAGAAGATGCGTGCAGGGCGTGATGTTGCGCGGATCTTCCATCATGTAGGTCAAAAGCTCGCGGAACAGCGAGGTGTACATGGCGTCAATCTGGTCGTCCCGGTCGCGCACGAAGCCGATCCTCTCGACCGAACGCGAGGCATAGACGTCGAGCACTTCCTTGAGCTGCGTCAGCGCCAGGTCGGCAAGGGCCTCCAGACCGCGGAAAAGACTGTTCGGCTGGCGGCCGTCGACCGCGGCAACGCGCTTGGCGACGTTCTTGCCCAAGTCGCCGACACGCTCGATATCGGCCGAGATGCGGATGGCGCCGACGATCTCGCGAAGGTCCGTCGCCATCGGCTGGCGCCTGGCGATGATGATGATGGCCTTGTCGTCGATCTCGCGCTGCCCCTCGTCGAGGACGAGATCGTCCTGGATGACCTTCTGGGCGAGGCCGTGATCGACGTTCACCAGGGCCGCCACCGCCTGTTCGACCATGCGCTCGGCATGCCCGCCCATCGCGGCGATGCGCTTCGACAGATACTTCAGTTCTTCGTCATAGGCACTGACGATATGGACGGACTGCATGGATATGCCTTCCCGGTTTATGCCGGCTGGTGCGTTCCCTCATTCCGCCGCTGATACGTGAACCGCATGACAGAATGAAGAAAATCCCGGTTAGCAACCAATATACGATCAGCGAGCCGGCAAATGAACCGTGAACGCCGCGCCCTTGCCGACCTCCGACTTGATGGACAGTCTTGCGTTATGACGGGTCAATATATGCTTGACGATCGAAAGGCCAAGCCCGGTGCCTTTCTGGGTGCGGCTGCTTTCGACATCGACGCGGTAGAAGCGTTCGGTGATGCGCGGGATGTGTTCTTCGGCAATGCCCGGACCGTAGTCCCTGATCGTGACGTCGAAGCCCGGCTGTTGGCCATCCTCGCTGCCGGCAATCGATACGGTGACGCGCCCGCCCGACTGGCCGTATTTGCAGGCGTTCTCGAGGAGATTCTCGAAAACCTGGAACAGTTCGTCGCGATCGCCGGGAACGACGAGCGGCCCGTCGGCGAACTCCCGCTCGATGACGACGCCGTTCTCGCTGGCCAGCGGCCCGAGCGAATCGATGACGCTGTCGATCGTCTGGCGAAGATCGACCTCCGTGCCCGGCCTCAGATAGGGCTTCATCTCCAACCGCGACAGGGAGAGCAGATCGTCGATCAGGCGGGCCATGCGGCCGGTCTGGTTCTGCATGATCTGCAGGAACTGGTCGCGCGCCGCCGGGTCGTTGCGGGCCGGCCCGCGCAGCGTCTCGATGAAGCCGGCGATCGAGGCGAGCGGCGTGCGCAGCTCGTGGCTGGCATTGGCGATGAAATCGGCCCGCATGCGATCGATGCGGCGCGTCTCGCTCTGGTCCTTGAAGACCAGCACATACAGGCCGGTGGCATGACCGACCGTGGACGCGCTGACACGGTATGTCCGCTCCACCGGGAGCTTTTCGGTGTAGTCGACCGCGTCGGCGGCGACCTGCCCTGACAGGATGCCGTCGAGCAGCGCCTGCATTTCCGGCGCGCGGAACTTCAATGACAGCGACATGCCCGGCGCAAGCCCGCCGAAGGCGGCGAAAGCGGCAGCGTTGGCATGAACGATGGTGGCGGAATGGTCGAAGATGATCAGCGGATCGGCGACCGCGGCCGCCAGATACTCGCTGGAGAGCCTTTGCAGCCCGCTTGCCTCGATCGCCGCTCCTGCATCGGCTGGCTGGCGTCCGGCATCCTTGGACAGCATCGCCGCGGCCGCCAGCGCGACCAGGGCCAGCACCAGCACATAAATGGAGACGCCAGCAAAAAAATAGACGGCAAGGACCGCGAGAACACCCGCGCCAAGCAGCCAGCGGTTGCGCGACAGCCGCGCCACCAGGGCCTGTCCCCTGCCGTCCTGCTCAGCGCCCGTCTCTGCCATAGGCCCGCGCCACCCCGCATGCCGTCGATCGGTCAGCAGTTCGCTGGACCGGCCTGGCGCATGGCCCTGAAAATCAGGATCGATTTTCGCGAAGGTTCATGCGCAAAATCAAAATGCTACAGCGTCTTTGCGCCCGAATGCGCGCTACGCTGCACAGGCTCCATAGCATGAGTCCGCAAACTGGAAAGGTTCGTCTGGATGAAAAAGGCCAAGGAAACGGCTGAAGCGGTGCCAGCCACGGCACCGATCAAGATCAAGATCGGCGGCAAGGAGCGCGAGTTCGACATCGACAATCCGGTGCTGCCTGACTGGATCGAGGACAACAAGCTCACCGCCGGCGGCTATCCTTACGACAAGAAGATGAAAGGCGAAGACTACGAAAAGGAGCTCGAAGGGCTGCAGATCGAGCTGGTCAAGGCGCAAGCCTGGCTGCAGACGACCGGCAAGCGGGTGATGGCGCTGTTCGAAGGCAGAGACGCGGCCGGCAAGGGCGGTACGATCTTCGTGCTGCGGCAATATATGAACCCACGCACGGCACGCAACGTCGCGCTGACAAAGCCGACGCCGACCGAAGCCGGGCAATGGTACTACCAGCGCTATGTGGAGCATTTCCCGACTTCGGGCGAGTTCGTCACCTTCGACCGCTCCTGGTACAACCGCGCCGGCGTCGAGCCGGTCATGGGATTCTGCACGCCGGAGCAGCACGAGAAATTCCTCGATGAGACACCGCAT
>NZ_RZTO01000208.1:0-8336 GCF_003997225.1 Mesorhizobium sp. M2C.T.Ca.TU.002.02.1.1 | reverse complement strand
CCTCCATGCCCTCTGCCGCGACGACATCGGTAAGCCGCGGCTTGCCCTCGGTCAGCGTGCCGGTCTTGTCGACGATCAGCGTGTCGACGGCGGCGAAGCGCTCGAGCGCCGCGGCTTCCTTGATCAGCACGCCGGCATGCGCGCCACGCCCGGTCGCCGTCATGATCGACATCGGCGTGGCGAGGCCAAGCGCGCAGGGGCAGGCGATGATCAGCACCGATACCGCCGAGACGATGGCGAAGATCAGGCTCGGCGACGGACCGAGAAGCGCCCAGGCGATGAAAGCGATGATGGCGACCAGCACGACGGCCGGAACGAAATAGAAGGACACGCGGTCGGCCAGCCCCTGGATCGGCGCGCGCGAACGCTGGGCCTTGGCAACCAGCTCGACGATGCGCGACAGCGTGGTTTCGGCGCCCACCTTCTCGGCGCGCATGACCAGCGAGCCGTTCTTGTTCAGCGTGCCGCCGGTAAGATTGTCGCCCTCGGTCTTTTCGACCGGCAGCGGTTCGCCCGTGATCATCGATTCATCGATCGCCGAGCGGCCCTCCAGCACGATGCCGTCGACCGGCACGGCGTCGCCGGGGCGGATGCGGAGCTTGTCTCCGGTCTTGACGCTGTCGAGCGGCACGTCGTTCTCGGAGCCATCGGCGCCGATCAGACGCGCCGTCTTCGGCGCAAGGTCAAGGAGCGCGCGAATGGCCGAGCCGGTGCGCTCGCGGGCCCTCAGTTCCAGCACCTGGCCGAGGAAGACCAGCGCGACGATGACGGCGGCGGCCTCGAAATAGACCGGAACCGCGCCGTCATGACCGCGGAACTGATGCGGGAAGATGTCCGGGAACAGGGCGGCGACCACGCTGTAGAGATAGGCGGCGCCGACACCCAGCGAGATCAGCGTCCACATATTGGGGCTGCGGTTGAGGATCGAGTCCCAGCCGCGATGGAAGAACGGAAACGCCGCCCACAACACCACCGGGCTTGCCAGCGCCAGCTCCGCCCAAGTCTTGGTGCGACCGTCGATGAGGTTTTCGAAGCTGAAGCCCAGCATCGGCGCCATGGCGACGATCAGGAGCGGTACGGAAAGCACCGCGCTGACCCAGAAGCGGCGCGTGAAATCGACAAGTTCCGGGTTAGGGCCTTCGTCACCTGTCGGCACGCCCATCGGCTCCAGCGCCATGCCGCAGATCGGGCAGGAACCGGGCTTGTCGCGGATGATCTCGGGATGCATCGGGCAGGTGTATTGCGTGCCCTTCGGCATCGGCTGCGGCTCGGGCCGACCGGCAAGATATTTTGCCGGCTCCGCCTCGAACTTGGCCTTGCAACCGGCGGAGCAGAAATAGAAACCCTGCCCTTCGTGGCGAACGAAGTGCTTCGCGCTCGCGCGATCGACATTCATGCCGCAGACCGGATCGGTGGCCGTCAGGTAGCTGTCCGGCTCGGCCTGGAATTTCGCGCGGCAGCGCTCGCTGCAGAAATGAAACGTCCGGCCGCCATGCTCGGCCGTCGGCTTGCCGGCCGCCGGATCGACCGTCATGCCGCAGACAGGATCGCGAATCACCGCTTCGGCGGCGGGCGCGGTGCTCTTTGCGGAGCAGCAGGCGCCGCCATGCGCATGATGGTGGTGATGGTCGGAATGGGTCATCGGCAATACCTCGAAATTCTCGGATTGAGGCGGAGGTAGTCCTTCCAGTTACTGGAAGGTCAAGGGCCGGTTTCGACTTTTGCGAAAATCGGCCGGGCGATTGCGGTTTACGCCTCCGCGCGGCGGCAAATCGCGGCCGCCGCCCCCATACACAGCGCCGCGAAAACACGCTATAGACGCCGCCGAATGGCAAAGATCTCCCTGAAACTCGACGAAATCATCGATGGCGACGCGCTGCGCCGCGACCTGACCGCGCTGACGGCGGCGACCGCCGGCGACGGTTCGGGACCGGCGGTTCGCGCGGCCGTCCTGCAGCTGCTCAAAGGCAGGCTGGCGGAGGGGCGCAAGATCGCCGAGGCCATGCTCATGCAGGATGGCGGCGGCAATGCCTGCGCCGAGCGGCTCTCGCATCTGATGGATGAGCTGATCCGGGCGCTCTATGATTTCGCCGCCACCCACGTCTACCGCGTCAAGAACCGGTCGGCGGCCGAGCGCATGGCGGTCGTGGCCGTCGGCGGCTATGGCCGCGGCACGCTGGCGCCGGGCTCCGACATCGACCTGCTTTTCCTCTTGCCCTACAAGCAGACGCCGTGGGGCGAGCAGATCGTCGAATACATGCTCTACATGCTGTGGGACATGGGGCTGAAGGTCGGCCACGCCACCCGCAACATCGAGGAGTGCCTGAGGCTCTCGCGCAGCGACATCACCATCCGCACATCGATCCTGGAGGCGCGTTTCCTGTGGGGCGAACGCAAGCTCTATGACGAGTTGCTCACCCGCTTCGACCACGAAGTGGTGCGCACGACCGGGCCGGAATATGTGCAGGCCAAGCTCGCCGAGCGCGACGAGCGCCACGCCAAGGCCGGCGAAAGCCGCTACCTGGTCGAGCCCAACGTCAAGGACGGCAAAGGCGGCCTGCGCGACCTGCAGACGCTGTTCTGGATCGGCAAATATTTCTATCGCGTGCGCACCGGCGAGGAGCTGGTCGAGAAGGGCGTCTTCACCGAGGCCGAATATCGCGAGTTCCAGAAGGCCGAGGACTTTTTGTGGGCGGTGCGCTGCCACATGCATTTCCTCACCGGCAAGGCGGAGGAACGGCTGCATTTCGACATCCAGCGCGAGATCGCAGAACGGCTTGGCTACACGACGCATCCCGGCCTGTCGGCGGTCGAGCGCTTCATGAAGCACTATTTCCTCGTCGCCAAGGATGTCGGCGACCTCACCCGCATCTTCTGCGCGGCGCTCGAGGAAGAGCAGGCCAAGCATGTGCCGGGCTTCAACCGCATCTTCCTCACCTTCCAGCGGCGCAAGCGCAAGCTTGCCGGCACAAGCGATTTCATCGTCGACAATCACCGCATCAACATTGCCGACGACGGCGTCTTCGAGCGCGATCCGGTCAATCTGCTGAGGTTGTTCTGGTTCGCCGACAAGCATGGGCTGGAGTTCCATCCCGATGCGCTCAAGCTGCTCACCCGCTCGCTTGGCCTCGTCAACAAGTCGCTGCGGCGCGACGAGGAGGCCAACCGGCTGTTCCTCGACATATTGACCTCGGACCGCAACGCCGAGCTCAACCTGCGGCGCATGAACGAGGCGGGGCTGCTCGGCAGGCTGATCCCCGACTTCGGCAAGATCGTCGCCATGATGCAGTTCTCGATGTACCACCACTACACGGTGGACGAGCATCTGATCCGCTGCATCGGCGTGCTGGCCGAGATCGAGCGCGGCGACGGCGCCAAAGTGCATCCGCTGTCGCATTCGCTGATGCCGGGGCTGAAGAAGAGCCGCGAGGCGCTCTATGTCGCCGTGCTTCTGCACGACATCGCCAAGGGCCGTCCGGAGGATCATTCGGAAGCCGGCGCTCGCATTGCCCGGCGAATCTGCCCGCATATGGGGTTGTCGGCGGCCGACACCGAGACCGTCGCCTGGCTGGTCGAGAACCACCTCGTGATGTCGATGATGGCGCAGACGCGCGACCTCAACGACCGCAAGACCATCGAGGATTTCGCCTCGATCGTGCAGTCGGTCGAGCGGCTGAAGCTGCTTTTGATCCTCACTGTCTGCGACATCCGGGGCGTCGGGCCTGGTGTGTGGAACGGCTGGAAGGGGCAATTGCTGCGCACGCTTTATTTCGAGACCGAGCTGCTGCTCACCGGCGGCTTCTCCGAAGTGTCGCGCGCCGAGCGCTCGGCGGCAGCGCGCGAGCAGCTGGCCGGGGCGCTGTCCGCCTGGCCGGCCAAGGAACGCAAGCGCTACGTCGCCCTGCACTACGAGAACTATCTGCTCACTGTTGACCTGCCCGACCAGCTTCGCCATGCCGAGTTCATCCGCGAGGCGGACGCGGCGGGCAAGAAACTCGCTACCATGGTCAAGACGCATGAGTTCGAGGCGGTGACCGAGATCACCGTGCTGGCGCCCGACCATCCGCGCCTGCTGTCGATCATTGCAGGGGCCTGCGCGGCGGCCGGCGGCAACATCGTCGACGCGCAGATCTTCACCACCTCGGACGGGCGCGCGCTCGACTCCATCCTGATCTCGAGGGAATTCGACCTTGACGAGGACGAGCGCCGCCGTGCCGAGCGCGTCGGCCGGCTGATCGAGGACGTGCTGTCCGGCAAGAGCTGGCTGCCCGAGATGATCGAGAAGCGCACCAAGCCGAAACGCGGCGCCAGGGCTTTCAGGATTCCGCCGCGCGCCGAAATCCGCAACACGCTGTCCAACCGCTTCTCGGTGATCGAGGTCGAGGGTCTCGACCGGCCGGGGCTGCTCTCCGAGATCACCGGGACGCTTTCCGACCTTTCGCTCGACATCGCCTCGGCGCATATCACCACCTTCGGCGAGAAGGTCATCGACACGTTCTACGTCACCGACCTGACCGGACAGAAGATCGACAGCCCGACGCGCACCGCCGCCATCCACAAGCGGCTGATCGATACGCTGGAAGGCAATTCGTCGGAACGCAACGGCAAGGCCAAGGCGGCGGCCGAGTGACCATCCAATTGACGCAATTTTTCTGGCAGTCATTCCCAGCATGAGCCTCGTCAAGAAATTCGCCACCGTCGCCTCCGGCACGCTGATGAGCCGCGCGCTGGGTTTCGGCCGCGAGATGCTGATGGCGGCGGCGCTCGGCACCGGGCCGGTCGCCGATGCCTTCAACGCCGCTTTCCAGTTCCCCAATACCTTCCGCCGGCTGTTTGCCGAAGGCGCGTTCAACGCCGCTTTCGTGCCGCTGTTCGCCAAGGAGATCGAGCAGCATGGCACCGACGGCGCCAAGCGCTTCTCGGAGGAAGTGTTCGGCGTGCTGTTCTCGGCGCTGCTGGCACTGACGATCGCCATGGAACTGGCGATGCCGCTGATCGTGCGCTACCTGGTGGCGCCGGGCTTCGCCGACATTCCGGGCAAGTTCGAGACGACCGTCACGCTTGCGACGATCATGTTCCCCTATCTCATCTGCATGTCGCTCGGCGCCATGATGGCGGGCATGCTGAACTCGCTGCGCCGCTATTTCGCGGCGGCGATCGCGCCCGCCTTCCTCAACATCATCCTGATCAGCGTGCTCGCCTATGCCTGGTATCACGGGCTCGACGCGCATGATGTCGGCTTCGGGCTGTCCTGGGGCGTGCTGGCGGCGGGCATCGTGCAGCTCGCCATCGTCTGGGTGGCGGTGCGCCACGCCGGCATCTCGATCGGCTTCCGCAGGCCGAAGATGACGCCCAACGTCAAGCGGCTGCTGATCCTGGCGCTGCCGGCGGCGATCACCGGCGGCATCACGCAGATCAACCAGCTGATCGGCACGGCGATCGCCTCCGCGCAGAACAGCGCCGTGTCGTCGCTCGCCTATGCCGACCGCATCTACCAATTGCCGCTCGGCGTCGTCGGCGTGGCGGTCGCCATCGTGCTTTTGCCGGAACTGTCGCGGGCGCTGAAATCGGGCAATCTGATCGAGGCCGCCAATCTGCAGAACCGCTCGGTCGAGTTCACCCTGTTCATGACGCTGCCGGCGGCCGCCGCGCTCTGGGTGATGTCCGAGCCGATCGTGCGGCTGGTCTATGAGCGCGGCGCCTTCGCCGCCAACCATTCGACGCCGATCGTCGCCTCCATCCTCGCGATCTTCGGCCTCGGCCTGCCGGCCTTCGTGCTGATCAAGGCTTTCACGCCCGGCTATTTCGCGCGCGAGGACACGCGCACGCCGATGGTCTTCGCAGCCATCTCGGTCGGCGTGAACGTCGCCACCGCATTGACTTTGTTCCCTTCGATGGGCGCGCCAGGCATAGCGGTCGCCTCGGCCGTCGCCGGCTGGGTCAACGCGCTGATGCTGCTCGGCATGCTGATCAGGCGGGGACATTGGGGCCGCGACATCCCTTTGCTGAAGCGCATCCCGCGACTGGTGCTGTCGGCCGCAATCATGGCGACGGCGCTTTACTTCGCCGAACGCCACTTTGCCACGCAGATCGGACCCGGGTCGCCGCTGGTGGTAAAGGCGACGACCATCCTTGCGCTGGTCGCTGGCGGCGCCGCCCTCTACTTCATCGCCGCCTTCGGCACCGGCGGCGCCGATTTCGGTATGATCCGCCGGAACGTGAAGCGGGGCTCGGGGAAATCTGCGCCGCGGGAATCAAATACTGGCCTGGACGAATAATCCAAGCAAACTTGCAGCAACACCGGTCTTGATCCCGTCGCGGCCTTCGTCCATAAGCCCGCCGTCGAAAGACTTTCGCCGCGCGCGAAACGGCCCTCCACAAGCCATGAGGACATCATGACCGCCTTCAAGCCACTCGTCTTTTCAGGCGTCCAGCCGACCGGCAATCTGCATCTCGGCAATTATCTCGGCGCCATCAAGAAATTCGTCGCCCTCCAGGAACAGTCCGACTGCATCTATTGCGTCGTCGACCTACATTCGCTGACGGCGCAGCTCGTCCACCAGGACCTCGGCGACCAGACGCGCTCGATCACCGCGGCGTTCCTGGCCTCCGGCATCGACCCGAAGAAGCACATCGTCTTCAACCAGTCGCGGGTCATCCAGCACGCCGAGCTTGCCTGGATCTTCAACTGCGTGGCGCGCATCGGCTGGATGTACCGAATGACGCAGTTCAAGGACAAGGCCGGCAAGGACCGCGAGAACGCCTCGCTCGGCCTGCTCGCCTATCCGAGCCTGATGGCCGCCGACATCCTGCTTTACCGCGCCACCCATGTGCCGGTGGGCGAGGACCAGAAGCAGCATCTGGAGCTGACCCGCGATATCGCCCAGAAATTCAACAACGACTTCTCCGAGAAGATCGCGGCGCTTGGCGTCGGCGTCGAGATGCAGGTCGGTGAAGAGACGGTGAACGGCTATTTCCCGATCACCGAACCGGTGATCGGCGGCCCCGCGGCGCGGATCATGAGCCTGCGCGACGGCTCGAAGAAGATGTCGAAGTCGGACCCGTCGGACCTCTCGCGCATCAACCTGACCGACGACGCCGACACCATCTCGAAGAAGATCCGCAAGGCCAAGACCGATCCGGAGGCCTTGCCGAGCGAGATCGACGGGCTGGAAAGCCGGCCCGAGGCGGAAAACCTCGTCGGCATCTATGCCGGCCTGGCGGAGATCTCGAAGGAGGACGTCCTGAAGGAATATGGCGGCCAGCAGTTTTCCGTGTTCAAGCCGGCGCTTGCCGACCTTGCCGTGGAGAAGCTGGCGCCGATCGCTGCGGAGATGCGCCGCATCGAGGGCGACCGCGCCTATGTCGATGCCGTGCTCAAGGATGGCGGCGACCGCGCCCGCGCGATCGCCGAGGGCACGATGAAGACGGTTCGCGACATCATCGGCCTGCTGCAGGACTGATCGACAAGTAGTTGTTTCGACGCAATTCCGGACGGAAAACCGCTACACACTTTTCCTGGAATTGCTCTGGGACCGTTGCCGTACCGGCCGGCGGCTTGCCGCCGGTCCGTGGCGGTGGCAGATTGCGGCTGAAACCATACCGAGCAGATAGACATGGTCTCCAAACGCCTCAGCCGCGAAGCCGGGCATCGCAGAAAATTCCTGGCGATCATCGACGACACGCCGGAATGCGAGCGCGCCGTCGCCTATGCCTCGAAGCGGGCGCAGCACACCAGCGGCGTGCTGGTACTGCTCTATGTCATCGAGCCGGACGATTTCCAGCACTGGCTGGGCGTGGAAAAGATCATGCGCGAGGAAGCAAACGCGACGGCGCGCGGGGCACTCGACGGCTACGCCAACAAGGTGCGTCAGAGCGTCGGCATCGAGCCGGAATTGGTCGTGCGCGAAGGCAAGCCGACCGAGGAGATCCACAAGCTGATCGAGGACGACCAGGATATCGCCATCCTGGTGCTGGCGGCCGGCGCCGGCAAGGAAGGCCCGGGACCGCTGGTCAGCGCGGTTGCCGGCCGCGGCGCCGCCTTCCCCATCCCGGTCACGGTGGTGCCGCAGAATCTGTCCGACGAAGAGATCGACAGCCTGGCCTAAAGCGCGTCGCGATCTTTCAGATTCATTCCATTTTGATTTTGCGCACGTCTCTCGAAACCGGTTCCCAGTTTCGAGAGACGTGCTTTGGTCCTTTTCCAAGCCAGCCGACACCGGCTGCGTCTTCAGATCGAAGCATCTAGGAATAACCCAACCCTTGGCCGGCGTTTGCGGTGCGCCATTTGGAATCATATGCGCATTCCAATGGAGAGCCGATGACCGAAACGGAAC
>NZ_RZTO01000207.1:0-8347 GCF_003997225.1 Mesorhizobium sp. M2C.T.Ca.TU.002.02.1.1 | reverse complement strand
AGCTTCGCAAATGGTTCGGACACGACCCCGCCCGCTGGGAGGAATTCCGCCGACGGTACGAAGCGGAAATCCTCGGGCACCGCGATGAACTCGACCGATTGCGTGGCCTGATGCGGGAAGGCCCGGTCACGCTCGTCTACTCGGCTCATGACGAGACGCACAACGATGCCGTCGTGCTCAGGGAGATGTTGCTGAGGCATCGGTAGGGAGATCATCTTCCGTCGCGCTCCGTATCGTCGTCGATAGCATCGAGGACGCTGGAAAATTCGCTTCTAAGGATTGCCTCGTCGACGCCGTCCGACACGAACACGAAGATGTCGCCGCGATAGCGCTCGATCCAATGATGGCCAGTGCCATGGCTGCGCAGGTAGTCGCCGATCTGATGGACCGTCGAATAGCCCAAACCCTTGTGCAGGAGAAATTTCATCGAGGTCGAGCTTTGCGGGCGGGGAAGGCCGACCGCCTGAGTCAGGGGGCGGCCTTCTGGCCCTGCGCGTTGAACTGTTTCAGGTAGGCGATCACGTCGGCGATGTCCTGGTCCTTGCTGAGGCCAGCGAATGTCATCTTTGTACCGGGCACAAGTTTGCGCGGCGCGCGCAGATAAGTCTTCAGGGTCGGTTCATCCCAGGTCAGGCCGGAATCCTTGTTCGCCGCGGAATAGTCGTAGCCCGGATAGGTACCAGCTGCCCGACCGACGACACCATTCAACACGGGCCCCACTCCATTCTTGGCATCGGGACCAACCGAGTGACAGGCCATGCACCTCTTGAAGACGGTTGCGCCGGCTTCGGCATTGCCGGGGGATGCGTCCTGCGCATGGGCCGAGCCGACCGCAGTGAGAATTGCCGTCGCCAATCCAAGCATGCTCGATTTCATGTTTGCTTCTTTCAATGAGTTACGGGTTGGCCCCGGTCGAACAGGTCCTGGCGATATGGAGCTCGAAACACATCCAGTCTGCCGGATCCGGATCCGGCAGAATGCCGCGTCAGGCATCAACCAATGGGCCGGGGTTCTTCAGATACTGGTTCTTGATTGCGTCCACCGCCCAGTAGGCAAGAGCGCCCACTGGCCCGGTCGGGTTCTTCCCCGCGTTCTGGGGAAACACGCAGGCACCGGTGACGAACACGTTTGGGACATCCCAGACCTGAAGATACTTGTTCAGGACGCTGGTGCTTGGGTCGGCTCCGAAGACTGCGCCGCCTGTGTTATGCGTGCTCTGATACGGCACGATGGAATACGGCACGGGCGGAATGCTCCGATCGACCTTGGTCGCCCCCATCTCCTTGGCAATCTTCACGCAGATGTCGGCCTGACCGTTCATCTGCTTTACCTCGTTGTCCTGGAAATCGAACGTCATCCTCATGAGAGGACGTCCAAAGATATCGGTATAGGTCGGATCGAGGCTGAGATAGTTCTGCCGATAAGCCATCACAGCACCTTGATTGCCGACGCTGGCAGCGTGGTCATAATTGTCGACCACCGCCTTCTTCCACTCGGATCCCCAACGCGGCGTGCCATGCGGCGTTGGATGTGACTGGATGGGCCGAGCGCCCGAGTTGCTGCAACTGATGCCGCCGCCGCCGATGTAGCCAGCTTTCACGAAGTCGTAGTTGTCGCCATTGAAATCATCCATGCAGGTGCCGAGCGCGCCGGCGCCCATGAAACGGTTCAGGATAGTCTTCCTGTCGAAGAAGGCGGTAGCCCCGCCACCGCACTGATAGGCATAGTTGCGGCCGACCACGCCCTTCCCCGTTGCCGGGTCGTAAGGCGCGCCGATCCCCGACTGCAGCAGCAGGTTGACGTTGCCGAGCGCGTAGGCCGACAGAATGATAAGGTCGGCAGGCTGTTCGAATTCGCGCCCTCGGGCGTCGAGATAGGTGACGCTGACCGCCTTCTTGCGGGTCGAGTCGAGATTGACCTTCAGCACGATCGAATTGGTGCGCAGTTCGAAATTCGGATTCTTCAGCGCCAACGGGATGACGGTGAAATGCGGGCTGGCCTTGGCATTCGCCTCACAGCCGAAGCGCTCGCAGAACCCGCAGTAATGGCATTGGCCGAAGGCTACGCCATCAGGATTGATGTAGTCGCGCGACGCGTTGGAGGAGGGATTGGGGAAGGGATGGTAGCCGAGATTGCGGGCCGCCTTCTCGAACATCACCATGCTCTGCGCGGCAGTCATCGGCGGATTGGGGTATTCTTCCTTTCGCGATCCCTCGAAGATATTGCCACCGTCAATCTTCTTGCCGTTGAGATTGCCAGCCTTGCCGGAGGTGCCGCACGTCTTTTCGAACTTGTCGTAGTAGGGCTCGAGATCGTCGTAGGTGATCGGCCAGTCCTGCAGGTGCATATCCGAGGGGATGATCTTTTCGCCGTACTTGTCGACTGTCCGGCTCCGCGCCTGATGATCCCACTCGAGCCAGCGCCAGGTGACGCCGTTCCAGTGCACG
Source organism: Mesorhizobium sp. M2C.T.Ca.TU.002.02.1.1 (assembly GCF_003997225.1). Lineage (NCBI taxonomy): Bacteria > Pseudomonadati > Pseudomonadota > Alphaproteobacteria > Hyphomicrobiales > Phyllobacteriaceae > Mesorhizobium > Mesorhizobium sp. M2C.T.Ca.TU.002.02.1.1. The sequence continues at coordinate 5,900 of NZ_RZTO01000207.1, read as the reverse complement.
CCGGCGCCGCCAACGCCTTGGCCCGGCAGGAATGAGCCGAGCTGACGCATAGGCAGCGCTGTTTGTGATTCACTGTTGCGGAACGTGATGGTTTCCCGCCGCACGTTCTGCATGAGGTCGTAGCGGGCGGCGTAGCGCAGCTCGTCATGGATTTCAGGGTCGATGAAGTCCGGATTGGTGTCACGCGGGCCTCCCCGCTCCAGTGCGACGATCTTCAGCTTGGTGGACGCAAGCTCCTTGGCAATGATGCCGCCAGTCCACCCGAGACCGACGATCAGGACATCGACAGAGTTGAGTTTGGTGGCCATGTCGTAGTCTCCTTCTTCTACCGCCGATTAGATGAGGTCCTGTATGCCTTTCGGCTCTGCCTTGTAGGGCTTGTTCCGGAACGGCTCGATCTTGTCCGCGTACATGGCGTCCGCGCCCGGAAAGCCGATCATCTTCCAGGCAGCCGCGCCCTTGTTTCCGCCATACATGGGGTCCGCGAGATAACCCTCGATCGTGAGCTGCAGCAGGAGCCCGAAAAAGGTCGCAGTCGGCACCGTCGGAAGCTCAATCTTCTTGCCGTCGAGGTCGGCCATCACCGCCGCGCGGTCCTTTGCCGAAAGGGCGGCGAAGCTGCTCTTGTGGTTTTTTTGCGCAACGGCGTTGATGTCGGCGATGCCCGCCCGGATCAGCTCCGAGGGCGTCATCGGCAATTGATAGCCCTGCTCGGGCGCACCCTCGTCAAACGGTCCTTCCAGATAGAGCCGGTCGCCCTTGCCGTATCCGCTGGCCATCTGCCGGTCGATGTAGGTCGCCACGCCTAGCTCCTTGGCGCCGGGGCCAGTTGAATCGCTGGGAATAAGCGTGTCGACCGCCGCCTCGACGAAGGCGGATTCGTCGACATTGAAGAATTCGTAGCCAAGGCCTCGGGCATGGGGTTCGGCGGCGGTGTGATGATGTTTTGCATCCGTGGCGGTCGCGGCCATGATTTCGTCCGCCGATGCTGATCCGCCAAGCGGCAGGGTACCCGCTGCCGCCCCGGCCGCCCCGAACAGCTTCAGAAAGTCACGGCGCCCTACTTCGCCCCGGCTACCCTTCTCTCTCGTCGACATGATTTCTCCTGTTGACGCTGCAGGCAAAACGATGGGGAGGATGGAGAGAGCTTGCGCCCGCTCCAACCGGCGCTGCGCAGCATCCAGCGCTAAGCTTGGTGGATTTCCTCGAAGCCTATTGCTCGCGCTTGGTATCTAGCAAACGAAATTCATTGACATTTAAGCGCAATTTTTATGCTATCTCACTCATGGATATCGAGCTCGCGCGCACTTTTATCGAGATCGTTTCGACCGGGAGCTTCATTCGAGCCTCTGAGCGTTTGAATGTCGCGCAAACGACCGTAAGCGCGCGAATCCGCAACCTCGAGCAGCAATTGGGCCGTCCGCTTTTTGTCCGCCACAAGGGAGGAGCTTCTCTAACCCCTGCCGGCGAACAGTTTCTGCGCCACGCCCCGATGTTCGTGCAACTATGGCAGCGCACCCTTCACCAGGTTGCTGTCCCCCCGGGGCGGCGGGCCGTTCTGACGGTCGGCAGCGAGGTAAGCCTTGCACAGCCCTTCCTGCTCGATTGGGTCCGATGGATGCGCCGCTCGCTTCAGGATATTGCCCTTCGCGTGCACGTCGATGTGCCGCAGGATTTGATCAATCAGGTCGCGTCAGGCATGGTCGACTTGGCTATCATGTACGCGCCCCCGCACAGGCCGGGTTTGAAAATCGATATGCTTCTGGAGGAAAAGCTCGTCCTGGTGACGACCAGCTCCGAAGCGCGGCGCCTAGACGAATCCGATTATGTTCATATGGATTGGGGGCCGGATTTTGGACTTCACCACGGGATGAATTTCCCAAGCGCCGCGCCGGACCTTTCTTTCGATCTCGGCCCGCTCGCTCTGAGCTATGTTCTTGCAGCCGGCGGCTCCGGGTACTTCAGAATGAGCTCAGTGCAGCCTCACATAGAGGCCGGCCGGCTGCACCTCGTGCCTGAAATGCCGCAGTTCTCTTATCCTGTCTATGCGGTGCAATCCGCAACTGCGGACGAGACGGTAATAGGCCCTGCCCTGGCAGGGCTGCATTCCGTTGCAAGCGACATCAAATCGCAGGATCCCTTGTCGACGCCTAGGTAGCCTGTCGGATTGACGGGAACAGGAGGTCGACTGTCGTTCCTACGCCTTGCTCGCTGGCGATGCGGATCTGGCCGCCAACCATCTGCGCCAATGCCTGCACGTGCGACAGTCCTATTCCTGTGCCCTTCTCGCCCTTTGTCGTGAAGAAAGGATCGAATGCCTTTTTCAGAACCTCCGAAGGCATGCCGCAACCGTTGTCCTTGACGCGAACGTACGCGTAGGTTCCCGGCCCTGGCGGATCAGGTGACGCGGTCGCCTGAACCCATCGCCCGGTGATGACCCGGATCTCGCCGCCATTTGACATGGCATCGCGCGCATTGATGACGAGATTGAGCACGGCTGCATCTAAAAATGCGGGATCGATCAGGCAGTGCGGGATATCGGAACCAAGTTCGAGCTTGACGCTGGCGTCTGGTCCCGCGCCATACCGGAGGAAAGGCTCGAAAGACCTGAGGAACTCATTCAAGTCGCCGGCGTGGGCATCGAGCTCCTGATGCTTTGCGAAGGCGAGCAGTTGAGAGGTCAGCTCGATCCCTCGAGCGATCCCTTCCCGCGCCGCCGCAATGTAGGCCCGCACTCTCTCGGGCTCGTCGGCTCGTTTCTCGGCAAGCCTCAGGCCGGATTCGATTACTGCCAGGAGGTTCCTGAAATCATGGGCAATGCCGCCGGTCATCTCGCCCATGGCGGCAAGCCGGCGTGTCGCACGCTCACGTTGCTGGGCAGCGGTCCGGGCATCGGGAGGCATCGCCGATGTGTGAGCATTCTCTTCGTGCTCTATCTCCGACCGTGGCGGAGCCCCGGACTGAAAAGCATTGCCTGCCATGAAGGTCACCCTCAATCGACCGATAACTGACGACGGCTAGGAACTCGCGCTCCCGCTCGCATCGTCGCAGTCAGTTCTCCCGTTGCTGATGGTTGCATCTCCTATCCACGGCCTACGCGCGCCGCCGGACGAGCCCTTTCGCCATGATGTCTTCGACCGCTGGAAACGCCTGGAGAGCCTCCTCTGGAAGGCCGCCATCCGCCCCGGCAAGTTCAGTCCAGCCATGCGTCTCGGGTTCGCCGACAATGATGCGGCCGACCATTCCGGCATGCTCATGCGGGATGCAAAAATAGTCGTAGACCCCTTGTTCGGTGAAGGTGGCCGAAAAGCTCTCGTTGAGCAGGAGGTAATCGGAGTCCCACGATTTCGCCGCCTTGGGCATGCGAAGCGGGCGGTCGAAGTTTGCGGGATTGTACGCCGTCGTCGTGTGCGAATTGCCAGGATTGAGATTGGTCCAACGGATCGTCTGCCCCGGCTTGATCAGAACGCCGATCGGATCGAACCAGACGTGTGAACCGTCGTCGCGTCCTTGCATCTTGATTTCGACCATATCGCCGGCCCACGCGGCCGGAGAGGCGAAGGAAAGGGTGGCGACAAGGCCGCCGCCCGCGCCCAGAATCTCACGGCGTGAGAGTGTCATTTGGCGACCCGCGCTTCGTCGGCGACCGGGACGTGCCACAATACGACGTGGACATGCGGCTCTGGGACCCCGGGATGGCCGGCATTGTAGTAGACGTCGACGTGGTCGACATTGCCTCCGGGCACCGCGAGGTTGTCAAAACGCTTGTCCGGATTGAGATCCTTGATCGGCAGCATATAGATGGTGCTGACAAGCTTGCCATCGTGGTCGTAGGCAAGGAACGGGCCCGCCGGCAATGTAGCTGGGTTAACGAAGAGCTGGCCCATGCCGGGGAGGAAGTCGGGCAATTTCACAAGCTTGCTGACCTGTTCGTAAGGCGCGGCCGGCGGAGACTTGCTGACATCGTTCGCCGCCATAGCGCAGAACGAACTGGCCATTGTCACGACAACTGCGAGGGCAAGCTTTTTCACCGCGGTAACTCCTTGTTGAACCAGAACCGCGATGGCCGATATTTCCAAGACCTTCAAAAAAATGAGATTTTAGTTGCTGGGTACGGCCTGTTCGCGCTCAGTCAGCAAGCAGGAGACAATTCTTTTCGTCAAACGAAATTAAATGGAATTTCAGTGCATTATTTCTGCTAGCTATAGACCTGCTCTTGGCTTGATTTCGGGGGATCTCTCACTACCTTTGAATCGTCATGATTATTGTCCGCCTCGATTTCCGGCGAGAGCCGCGACGCCTCAAAACGGGTTGTTAGCCCGGACGCGAGAAGGCTTGGCAACGCGTCCGGGACGGCCAGCATCCTGACATCGCTCCGCTTGGTTCCGCTTGCGCATCGTGCCATGCGGATGAACGCCGATTTGCGATGGCGTTCGACACTAAGGTTGACCCTGGTGATCTCTCCCATCCTGGAAGAAGAAGACATTTCGCTTGACCTTGTGACAAAGGGAAAACAGTCGGCCTTGTCAAAAATCGGGATCAGGATCGCGCGGAGAGGCGGGCTTGACGAGCAGGTGGTTCTGCGGGGCCTTTTCGACCGCGAGCGTCTCGGTTCGACGGGGATCGGTCACGGTGTCGCGATCCCTCACGCCCTGCTCGACACGATCTCTTCGCCCCTCGCGTTGTTGACGCGCTTGGCCCAGCCCGTCGATTTCGACGGCCCCGACGACGATCCCGTCGATCTCATCTACGCTGTGCTGTGGCCGCGCTCCGCGACTTCCGCCTTCCTCCCTGTCCTCTCGCGAACGTGCCGGCTGCTTCGGGCACCTGAGGTTCGGGAGCGCATCCGACAGGCGGCATCGGCCGATGAGGTGTTGGCTATTCTCGATACCGACCCTATTGCGGGATCTTCCACCAATTCGCACGCTTCCGCCGTCGGGCGCGGCTCGGTCATGCCCAAGGAATACAGCGATGCCTAGTCCCCCTGAGGCGGCGTACACGGCTCGCGAACGCGCGGTCCGCACCAGCGCTAACGCATTCGGATTCCGCTTCATGGATATCGTGTCGCATGATAACATAGATTGACGATATATCTTTTATGTGGAATCCGTCGACGAGTTTGCCCGCCATGGGTTGCTCGCACTGGAATTCCAGGAGACGCAGATGAACGAGGACAGCCGAAGCAGGCGAACGGTCGTCGTCGACGGTATTCCCTTGCCGGACATGCTCGACGAGGCGATGATCCGCAGCGTGGTCCACGGCTTCTATGACGAAATTCGTCGCGACAACCTTCTAGGCCCCATTTTCCAGGATCGAATCGAACCCGACGAGTGGCCGCGGCATCTGGCGAAGATGTGTGACTTCTGGTCCTCGACGCTGCTGCGGACGCACCGATATGAAGGCCGGCCACTGCCGCCTCACCTGGCTATCGTCGGCCTCGGCGAGGCACATTTCAGGCGTTGGCTGAAGTTGTTTCGAGCAACTGTGCGCCGCATTTGTCCGCCCGAGGTTGCGAACCTTTTCATGGATCGCGCGCTGCGCATCGCTCACAGTTTTCGTCTGGCGGCCGCCTTCAGCCGTGGCGAAACCACGATTGGCATTGACCCAATCGTCGAGCGAGACTTGTGAGCGGCCGCTGCGGACGCACAACGGTCGGCAGGAAGAGGCATTCATGCGGCTGACGAACTTTTCCGACTATGCCTTGCGTATGCTGATGTAAACGGCCTCAGCCGGAGGGCGCCTGATCACGATCGAGGAAGCTGCCCGGACGAGCCGGATCCGTTCTCGACGCTTGTGAGCGCCATTCGCGCCTGCAGGATCTGCCGTGACCAGCCTTGTTATGGCTTGCCGCTAGACCACGGGCCACGACCGATCCTTCAAGCATCAGAGGGGGCACGCAT
>NZ_RZTO01000206.1:0-8433 GCF_003997225.1 Mesorhizobium sp. M2C.T.Ca.TU.002.02.1.1 | reverse complement strand
CTTTCGCGCCTGCCGCGGCAAGGGCTGCGGCGGTAGCCTCGCCGATGCCGGACGAGGCGCCGGTGACGAGCGCTACCTTGCCCGTGAGTGTTGAATTTGCGGATGTCATGAGAAATCTCCAGATGCCCGGCCCGTTCCTTCACATAGGTCGCGCGGCCGAAGCGTGAAGCCGGCCATCGGACCAGTTGACGCGATTTGGGAGCCGTCCCGTGCTCAATCCTGTTCGTGTGGCCCCGGCTCGGGCCACGGTTCCTTCGCCGCTTCGGCGTACCAGCGACGCATCGCTGGTGTCGCCAACACCGCATCGACATAGGCGCGGGTGACGGGCGCCAGCTCGCCGCCATAAGTGTCGAAGCGCGTGACCACCGGCGCATACATGGCATCGGCCGCGGTGAAATGACCGAACAGGAAGGGACCGCCCTTGCCATATTGCTCGCGGCACTGGCGCCAGATCGCCTCGATTCTCGCCCGCTGCGCCTCGCCCTCGGCATCGAGCGGCTTGTGCGATTTCGGCCGGCGCAGATTCATCGGCCAGCCGTAGCGGACCTCGCGGAAGCCCGAATGCATTTCCGTCGCCACCGAGCGCGCCAGCTGACGAGCGCCGAGGTCCTTCGGCCAGAGGTTTTTCTCGGGATAGAGATCGGCCAGATATTCAAGGATGGCCAGCGTTTCCCAGACGATCCTGCCGTTATGATTCAACACCGGCACCAAGCCGGTCGGCGACACCTTGGCAAGGTTGGCCGCCGTTTCCGGCGTGCGCAGCCGCACGAACCCTTCCTCGAAAGGGATATCCAGGTGCTTCATCGCCACCCATGGCCTGAGCGACCAGGAGGAAAAGCACTTGTTGCCGATGTAGAGGGTGAACTCCGCCAAGACCGTCTCCCGATGATGTCAATCCGCTTCGGCCGTCGTTATCGCCAATGGCCTGACGCCGGCGCGGGCCTGGATCGCGGCGACCGCCGCCTTTATGTCGGGGTTGACCTCGATCGCCTTGCGGCCGGCCTCGATCGTCAGGTCCACCTGGTCGACAGGCAGCCGCAGCCTGGTCGGAATTTCGTTGAGCTTCGCCTGCATCGACGGATCGACATCCGCGAAGGACAGGTGCTGGACCACAAGGCGGACATCACGGCAGTTCCAGCCGATCGCCGACCCGCGATAGGCGGAAACGGTGGAAGCCGGCAGCCCGCAACGATAGCGCACCAGCTCACCCTTCCATTGCGAGACGGCGAGTTTCAGCGCATCGAACTCGTCGCGCACCGAGGCGGCGAGCGTGGTGCTGGTCACCGCATCGAGGAGTTCGGCGGCCTTTGGCCCGTGCAGGGACTTCGCCCAGCTCACGTCGCTGTCGCTCCCGGCATCGGCGACAATGAAGATCAGCGTGTTCAGGCGCACCGCCGCCGAGGGCGACAGCGGCCCGTAAGGCGTGCCCGCGGCGGAGCGCTCGAGCGTGAAGCCGGTGACGCCGATATTGTCGGTCAGGCCGCCGTCGAGCAGCTTCACATAGTCGAGCGGGTCGGCGTTCTGGTAGGAATCCAACGCGCTGGCATAGGCCTTGAGCCGCAGCGAGGCGTTGCGATCCGCGAGCGCAAGGCTCAGCCATTGCGGCCTGCGGTAACCGCAATGGGGACTGGTCGCCGAGACCACGATCGGCGCGAAGACGATCGGCACGGCGGCCGATGCCGCGACCGCGTCGGCAATCCGCACCTTGTCGAGGTCGCTGCACAAGGCGGCGAAGGTGTCGTAGGTGAAGAGGAACGGCGTGCGATTGTAGATGTCGGAGGCATTGATCCAGACGATCGGCCCCTTCGGCCGATGGAAGGCCTTGAATGTGGCGCCGTCGAACAGATGGTCGTTCAGCCATCTGGCGAAACCGCTGCGGTCGTTGACGCCGCCATAATAGGCGCGGATGAAATTGACCGGCGACAGCGATGTCCTGAGGTCGGCCTCGGCGTCCTGGATGAGAAAGCGTTCGCGAAAATCGCCATAGCCTTCCCTGCCGCGATAACCGAAATAAGCGGCAGCGACCGCGCCGCCCGAGGCGCCGGAAATCATCCTGATATCGTCGACCAATGTGCGCCGGCGCGGCCGCTGGTCAACGACGATATCGTCCAGCGCGCGCAAGACACCATAGGAAAAGGCCGCGGCGCGGGTGCCTCCGCCGGAAAAGGCCAGCCCGACTACGGTCGAGCCGTCATCGGCGGGATCGGGGATGTAGGTGGGCGACGGGTGGCCGACTTGCGTGGTCAGCACATTGATCGGCCCGACATCGTCGGCAACGCAGCCGGCCAGGGCCATCAGGACAGCGACAAAAGCCACACGAAGACGCAAACCCGGTTCCCCCAGGGCTGCCTCTCCCGCAGCCGCCGCGAACCTAACCGGATTGTATTGCCCGATGCAACCACCGGTACAAAGACGTCGCCATCGTCGGGAACCTGAACCGCTCCGGCACGTTATGAGACCCGGATGCGGTTCTCGCATCCAACTCCCATCGAGACCCCAGGAGATGCGCGCATGGTGAACAGGGATCAGGTCGCCGGCATTGCCAAGCAAATGAAGGGTTCGGTCAAGCAGGCGGCCGGCAAGGCCACCGGCAACCGGCGGACAGAGGTCGAAGGCGTTGCCGACAAGATCGCCGGCAAGGTGCAGAAGGCCTATGGCGACGTGAAGGACAAGGTCAAGAAGACTTTCTGATCTCTTAGGCCGTCGACGACAAGGGCTTTGAAGGCCGCCGTGGGGCGGCCTTTTCATGTCTGGAATTGCTTGGCCAAGGCGTTGGTGAAGACGATCTCGCCGTGATCGCCAGTTGCCTCGCCCAGCACCACATCCATGTTGTCGGCCGTGACCCTGGCCAGCGCGAAGCCGCCCATATAGGCCGCCTTCGGCTTGACGATATCGAGCCCGTCGCGCTGGTAGATCATCGGCACTTCATGCTGGTGGCCGTGGAAGACGGCAATGACGTTGTAACCCCTGATCGCGGCCAGCAGCGCCTGGCGGTCGGCCTCGCCCCACCAATGCGGGCGGCCCGTGCCATCGTCGTCAAAGGTGCGTTTCACCGGGTCCCAACGCTCGGTCGAGAAACTGTCCCAGCCATAATGCTGGAACAGGACGACCGGACGACCGTCGCCGGCATAGGTGGCGAGGTCCTGCTTCAGCCAGGGCAGGCTGCTCGGCGCGCCATGGCCGGTGTCGCCGGCGAAACGGTGCGTCTGGATGAGGTGCAGGCCGCCCCAGTCCCAGGAATAGCAGTCGGTGTCGACATCATATTCGGTTGCGGGCACCGGTGGCTTGAAGAACACGCCTGGGCGATGATTGACCTCGACATAGTCGCGCAATTCGCGGCGATACCAGTCGACATGCGGCGGTGAGCCGTTCTGGTCAAGATCGTGATTGCCGAGCCCGACATAGACCGGGATGTGGACGCGATCCGGCCCGACGCCCTCCTGGTAGCGCTGCGAGAACTGCAGAAGCTGCGTGCCTTCGCTGGGCTCGGTGACCTGGCCGCCGCCATCGTCGGTGATGTCGCCGCCGGTGACGAGGCCGAGCGGCGTGCCGATACGGGTGCCGGCCGAATGCAGGCCGGTGGAGACGCCGTTGATCTCGGCCGGCCACCTTTTGTCTGCAATCGCGTTCAGCGCCGCGACATTGCGCAAAAGCGCTGCATCGGTCTTGCCTTCCTGCCGGCAGTTGGGGCTGAGCCCACTCGCCATGCGGCAAGCATGGATATCGGCGATGAAGAGGAAGGTGGCGTCGATCGGCTGGATGCGCTTGCCGGTCTGACCAAAGGCCGCGCGAGGCAAGGCGCAGGTGGCAACGAGACCTCCCATCCTGGCGATGAAGGTGCGGCGCGAAACGATTGCTGGCGAAGAGCGATTCATCGTCACTCGATTAAACATCCTCGAACCGGCTCGTCCACCGTGAAGACGTTTCGCGCGCGGTACAATCGTGAATGGCTCCTGGTCGACAGCACAGCGGTGGTCTGTCATTGCTTTGGAACATGCATCCAGGGGAGGAAGGCATGAAAACCCTCACAATCGGCATGACGTTCGCCATGCTCGCCGGCACCGCGCAGGCTGCCGACTGCGTCGACGGCAAATCCGCGAAAGCCGGCTTCGTGCTCGAAAAGCCCGGTATCCGCAGCGAGTTCCGGCCGGCGCCCGGCGGCATGATCGCGGTGGCCAACAAGTACGAATCGGATTCACCGCAGACGCAGTATCTCTATGCCGGGTTGATCGAAGTGTTCCGCGACAGCGACACCGGGCGGCTGTCGATGATCCCGCTCGGCGACTTGAAGAAGCTGTTCCCGCTGAAGGCCGGCGCCAAGAGCAAGACCGAATTCGTGCGCCTGTCTTCGAAAAAGGCGCCGAAGGGCACCGAGACCCTGGCCTTGGCCGTCAAGGGCAAGGACAGCTACAAGCTCGGTGACTGCAAGTACAATGTGCTCGTGGTCGGCGAAACGATCACCGGGGATTCCGGTGCGATCATCGACAGCTTCACCGCGCTGTATTCGCCGGACCTCCAGGCGGTGCTGGCGCGGCGGTATGACGAAGGAACGAGCGCGCAGAGCGAGGTGGGGTTCGAGACGATCAAGCCGCTGAAGGAGTAAGGCGTAATTGTCGACTGCAGGCACTATCCGATTTTCGGCCGTGGCAACACACGACGACGGCGCTTTGCCGTCAATCCGCCCTGCGATGGCAAGAGCTCGAAACTTTCCAACCCCTGCAAGCACTCCCGCAACACCCGGGCGTCCTGCGATGTCTTGGCCATCGACATGGCGCCGGAATAGGTAGCGACGGTGAGCGCCGCAAAACGCTCCGGATCGGTCCCACCCTCCCCGCCGCCCAACCGGTCGGCCCTGATCTTGTCGGCGATCGCCTGGCGCCAATCGGCAAAGATCCTGGCCAGCGCCAGGCGAAATTCATCGTCGGCCAGCGACAGTTCATGCGCGAGGTTGTTGAGCGGGCAGCCGCGCACATAGCCCCGCTGTTCGAGCTCCGCGGCCACCGCCTCGAACACGGCCCGCACCCCTTGGCGGGCCGACGGCGCCGCCAGCACCGGGTTGATCCAGGTTTCCCGGACCGCGGCCGCCACCCGTTCCTCGATCACCGCCAGCGCCAGCACCTTCTTGGTCGGGAAATGGTGGTGCAGCGCGCCGCCCGTGACGCCGGCCGCCGCCATCAGATCGCCTAGGCTCGAGGCGTGATAGCCGCGCTCCTGGAAGGCGTCTTCCGCCACGTCGAGGACTCGCCGGCGCATGCCTTCCGGATCGTTGGTGCGCTTTTTGCGAGCCATATGCGACCTTCCCTTCTCCCGTTGCGGGAGAAGGAAAAGAAAATATCACATTGACAAAACAGGACAACCGGTCTGTTTACAAAACAGGACGATCACCCTGTTTTGAGATTCCGACCATGAACCGGCCTTCCCGCCTTGCCTCGCCTGTCGTGGAACTGCGGCAATACACGCTGAAGCCGGGGCAGCGCGAAACGCTGATCGCGCTGTTCGACCGTGAGTTCGTCGAGACGCAGGAAGCGACGGGCATGACCGTCATCGGCCAGTTCCGCGACCTCGACCGTCCCGACATGTTCGTCTGGCTGCGCGGCTTCGAGGACATGGAGGCAAGGAAGGACGCGCTGAGCGCTTTCTATGGCGGGTCAGTCTGGGCCGCGCACCGCGATGCCGCCAATGCGACGATGATCGATTCCGACGACGTGCTGCTGCTGAAGCCGGCCTGGCCGGGTGCGGCGTTCGACCTCTCGGGGTTGCTTCGGCCAATAGATGCCGAGGCTGAAACTGCGAACGATGAGAGCCGCTTGTCAGGCTTTGTTGAGATTTCGATTCATCATTTGCAGCTAGGCATCGAGGCTGGCTTTGCCGAGCGCTTCCGGGCGGAGGCGGCTCCGCTGCTTGCGGCAAACGGCGCCCGGCTGCTCGGCGCCTTCATTAGTGAGCATGCCGAAAACACGTTTCCGCGGCTGCCCGTGCGTGCCGCGGAAAATGTCTTTGTCATCGTCACCGGTTTCGATGATGTCGATGTCCATGCCGGCCATCAAGCCGCCCTCGCCGCTTCGCCGGCATGGCAGGCGGCCCACGAAACCATGACGGCTGTTTCCACAAAGCCGGTCGAGAGGTTGCGCCTGACACCGACGAGTCGGTCGCTGTTGCGGTAGTCACGCGGCCGGAAACATGCCCGCTGTTGCGTTGGCGACAAAGGCCGGGTCTTCCCAATGCGGGTTATGGCCGCAATCCTGCGCCCACACCAGACGCGATCCGGCGATCGCCTCCGCCATCGGCTGCTGGTGCGCGGGGCCGAAAAGCGGGTCGCGCCCGCCGGCGATGATCAGCGTCGGGACCTGCACGGTCCGCGCCGCTGCGGTCAGATCGGTGCTGCGGACTTCCTCGAGAATGGCGCGCCAGCGCGCTGTGGGAATCGCCGAAGCGTCCTTCGCCAGACCTGCCAGAAAAGCCCGCGGCACGACCGGCAGGCAGGCATGCCACCAGTCATAGAACGGATCGGACGGCGAGATCGGATCCCGCAGAGCCGTGACGCCATCGATCAACGGGTGATGCGATCCGAAATCGGGCTTCAGTGTGCTGGCCAGGATCACCAACCCGCCGATCAGCTCTGGATACCGGGCGGCCAGCGCGATCGAGACCATGCCACCCAGCGAATGCCCGACGACGACCGGCCGGTCTAGTCGCAGGCGCCGGATCAGCCCAGCAATGTCGTCGGCGAAACTGGCGACAGCAAAACCCTGGCCCGCTGACGAGCCACCGTGGCCACGCAGGTCCGGCATGATCAGCCGGCGCCCTGGAAGATGCGGGGTCAGCAGCGAGAAACTGCGGCTGGTGTCGGTGAAGCCATGAACCAGGAGCAGCGGCGGCTCCGAGCCGGCGACCTCGACATAGGCAAGGTCGAGACCGCCGACGTCGACGCTTCGCTTGTGGCCGGCCCAGGCGTCCTGCTCGGCCTCCTGATCCGCCAGATCAAAAGCTGCCGGCCTCACAGTCCGAGCTTTTGCTTGACCGCTGCAAGGCCGGGCTTGCCGTCGAAGGTGGTGACGCCGGCTAGCCACGTATCGAGGCGGTCCTTGTGCAAGGTGATCGACTTCAACGCCCCGTCCTCCGGCTTCATGCCGTCATTGATGAGGTAGCCCATGCCGACATTTTCCATGTCGATGTCGAAGGCGAGGTTCTTCAGGAGTTGCGCCACGTTCGGGCATTCCTGCAGAAAACCCTTGCGCACCTGCGTCGTCACGGTGGCAGCGCCGAAATTCGGACCGAAGAACTTGTCGCCGCCGGTCAGGTACTTGAAGTCGTACATCGTGTTCATCGGATGCGGCGCCCAGCCCTGGAAGATGATGAACTGCTTCTCCTTGATCTCGTAGCCGCCCTCCGAGAGCATGCCCGCCTCGCTCGACTCGACAACCTGCCAGCCATCGAGCTGGAACTGCGGATCGGCGATGGCGTCCATCATCAACTGGTTGGAGCCGGGCTCGATGCCGTACATCTTCTTGCCGAACTTGTCGGCAAACTTATGCAGGTCGGAAAGATCCTTGACTCCGGCCTCCCAGACATAGGTCGGCACGGCGAAGGTGTATTTGGCGCCGACCAGATTGACCCTCACATTCTCGATCGAGCCGTCCTTCTTGTAGGGCTCATAGTAAGTGACCATCGCCGGGTCCCAGTAGCCGAGGAACAGATCGAGGTCTTTGTTCTTCATCCCTTCATAGATGACGTTGATGCCGAGCACCTCGCTCTGCGGCTCGTAGCCGAGCGCCTGGAGCAACACCTTGGCCACGCCGGTGGTGAAGGCGAGATCGTTCCAGCCTGGCTCGGCCATGCGGACCGCTTTGCAGCTTTCGGCCTCGGCGGCCCGGGCCGGCTGGGAAGCCATGATCAGGGCCGCGAGACAGACGCCATTCGCAAGCATGCGCAACATTCCGGTTCTCCTCATCGTCAATTGACCTTTTGGTCTATTTATTGTCCCATTGGTCAATTGTTGATCTGTTCGGACGAAAATGTCAACATGGATTCGCCATGCATGGATCGGTCCATTGAAACTCACGCGCCTCAGCGACATACGCCGCAAGGAGTTGCGGCAGGCGGCGTTCGCCGTTCTAGAGCGCGAAGGCATCGCCGGCGCGACGCTGGAAAAGGTCGCGGCCCAGGCCGGCGCCTCGAAAGGCATCGTGCTGCATTATTTCCGCAACAAGCAGGAGCTGTTCGAGCACGCCATGCGCGAGGCGAACGCCGTGCTCTGCCACGCCGTGGTCGCCCGGTTGCAGCGGGCGCGCACGCCGATGGAACGGCTGGACGCCGTGATCGAGGGCAATTTCGAGGAGCACCTGTTCCTGCCGCCGCTCTGCCATGCCTGGCTGTCGCTCTGCGCCGAGGTGCCGCGCGACGAGAAACTGGCACGCATCCAGAAGGTGATCC